>CACXFK010000058.1 GCA_902766945.1 uncultured Lachnospiraceae bacterium
CCTGCAAATTCCTGTCCGGGAGCCGCTGCCGAGTTGATCGCCGGATACCACCTGTATCCCTGCGGCAGATCCGGGAGCGCAAACGGATGCGCGTCCCAGAAGGCGTTGTAGGCGACGTAGAGATAGTCGTCGTCCGGCTTTCCCTCCTCACGAGTATACTGCCCGTTATACAGGACCGCAAGGGTGCGGGTCACATTTTCAAAAGAACACACCCAGGCCTTCTCATCATGGAAGGACATGTCCGGGCAGCCAAGCGAGCGGTAGTCGGTGCCGCGCAGTTCTTTGTCCATATGAAGGATCGGATGGCTTCTGCGGAAAGCCGTGAGAGAACGGACGAACTCCCGGATCTCAAGCGCTTCCTTTCCCCCGTTCCAGTCTGTCCAGCCGACCGCGTCGTCGGATGCATAGGCGTTGTTATTGCCGCCCTGCGTGTTCAGACTCTCGTCTCCCGCGTACAGAAGCGGAACACTCTGCGTGAGGAATGTATAGAGCAGCGCGTTCTTGACCTGCTTCATGCGGAGAAGGCGGACCGCCTTCTTTCTCGACGGGCCTTCCACCCCGCAGTTCCAGCTGTAATTAAGCGGCGTGCCGTCGCGGTTGTTCTCCCCGTTCGCTTCGTTGTGCTTCCGGTCGTATGAGACCGCGTCAAAGAGCGTGAAGCCGTTGACATTGGCCATGTAGTGCACAAAGCCGTGCGTCACGGGATTGCGCCGGATCTGCTTCGCAAATTCGCTGATGCACCCTTCATCCCCCTTCAGGAGGGCGCGCCCCGTATGCTCGAATTCTTCATTGTACATGAGGACGTTGCGGCGCCTGGGCACGCGTCCCTGGTAGATCCGGTTCATGTCCGCATACTCGATCATAAGCCTCGTACCGGTCAGAAGCGGATCCCGCATCACCGCGTCGGTCGGAACGCCTGCGCCGATAAAGTGGAACCCGTCGATGTGATAACTGGTCTTCCAGAAGCGGATGGCCATGAGCGCCATGAACGGATCCGTGCCTTCCGGGAAATACATCTCCATGATCACTTCGATGCCCGCTTTATGGAAGGCCCGGATCATGGATCTGAGTTCTTCGGACGGCTCATCCGAAGCGGCATAGGACGCCTTCGGGGCGAAGTAATAGTTCTTCTCGGCGTAGCCCCAGTAGTTCCGGAGTTCAACAGCCTTTGCGGTCCCGTCCCCCTCTTCTTTCGCAGCGGAGAAGGGCTGCACCTTCAGCGCGCTGTCGAACTCGTACAGCGGCATCAGCTCGACGGCGTTGAACCCCAGATCCGAGATGTAGGGAATCATCTCCGCAAGACCTGCAAATGTGCCGCGGTGTTTCAGTTGTTTCGCCTTTTTCGTAAAGCCCCGCACATGGAGCTTGTAGATCATGAGTTCTCCGATGGGCTTTAGCGGCAGTGCCTCGTCGTCCCGGCCAAACTCGCTGTTGATCACCCTGCATACATGGTTTTTGATCTCCGTCGCATACGGATCACATACCGGTTTTCCGTCCACTTCATAATAATATCCGAACTCTTCCGGACGAGCTCCTTCCAGATAGACGGCGTTTACGTTCCCGACCCGTTCGCTTGAGCAAAGCGGAATCGATGCGGTTCTGCCTTTTCCGTCCGCATGGCGCGTGAGCACCAGAGCTCCTTCACAGCCATCCGGAACTGCGAAAGAAAAGTTGATTCCTCTCCCGTCATAATCTGTTCCCGGCCTGTCAGGTCTTCCGGGAAGCACCCTGTAATCCCATACCTTATGCACTGTCATTCCCTTATCCCTTCCGATTGCATCATTGTCAACAACATTTTACATTTCATTATGGCATAAAATCAGAGAAAACTCCACAGCCGGAATTGCTTTTTTGTGCCATTTCTGCTATCTTGATAGCGTCCAGCATATATCCCTTCTACGGGAGCGCAATAAGTTCAGATGGAGGAATAACCAATATGGCAGATTTTGATATCAACGACGCCGAAGAGATGGAATTCGATACGGTCACACTGACGCTTGAAGACGATACCGAGCTTGAATGTGCGATCCTCGCGGTCTATCCGGCCGGTGCAAGAAGCTACATTGCCCTGATCCCGATCACGGAAGAAGGCGAAGCGGACGAGGACGGCGACATCCTGATCTACCGCTATATCGACAACGGCGAAGGCTTTGAGCCCGAACTCGAGAACATCGAGGACGACGACGAATACGAGATGGCGGCTGACGCATTTGACGAGCTTCTCGACGAAGAAGACTTCGAGGACGGGGACGACGAGTAAAAAGCCGGATCCTCTTCGGAAATCATGAGCTGCAAGAGTCATAAAAAGCGGAGCAGATGCCCCGCTTTTTTCATGTTCTTTTACTTTTTGCCGGTGGAACCGAAACCTCCCTCTCCGCGGGAGGTCTCTTCCAGTTCGCGGACGACGTCAAACTCCACTTCGAGGTAAGGAACCACGACCATCTGAGCGATCCGCTCTCCCGGCACGATGGTCCGCATCTCACTGCTGTCATTATGAAGCGCGATCATGAACGGCCCCCGGTAATCGGAGTCGACGACGCCGACACAATTTGCCGGACGCAGTCCTTCCTTAAGCGCCAGCCCGGATCTCGCAAAAATCGCCCCGAAATACCCTTTCGGAATCTCCATCGCAAGTCCGGTGCCGATCATGCGGGTCTCGCCCGGGGCGATGCCCACGGGTTCTGCAAGATCCGCGAACAGATCATATCCGGCCGCCTCAGCGGATCCCCTCACGGGGAGCTTTGCGGTGTCCGACAGCTTCTTAACCTGAATATGCATGGCCCGCTCCGTCTTTATTCCGGATCCGCGCTGGCTACGACACGGCCGACGTTCATCGAAGCCGTCTCATCCTTCGGGCAGTCCTTGATCGAGAAGCTGAACTTCCCGTTCTTGTCCTTGCCGAGGCAGATGACGCGCACGACGTCGCCGAGCTGCAGCACGTCTTCCACGCGCGCGATGCGGGCGTTGGCGATCTTAGAAATGTGGACGAGTCCTTCCTTGCCCGGCGCAAATTCCAGGAACGCGCCGAAATCCTTGATCGAGATGACTTTGCCGGTCAGGATCATATCCTTCTCGAACTCGGTCACGATGAGGCGGATCGCTTCCTGAGCGGCCTTCATCTTCTCAATGTCCGTACCGGAGATGGACACGAAGCCGTCGTCCTCGATATCGATCGAGACGTCGTACTTTTCGATCAGGGAGTTGATGGTCTTGCCTCTCTGGCCGACCACATCGCCGATCTTCTCGGGATCGATCGTCATCTGGATGATCTTCGGAGCCCACTTGCTGAGTTCCTTGCGCGGCTCTTTGATCACCGGCTCCATCACTTCGGTCAGGATGTACTCTCTCGCCTGCTTTGTGCGGGCGATGGCTTCCTCCACGATCTGTCTCGTGAGGCCGTGGATCTTGATGTCCATCTGGATCGCCGTGATGCCGTCATGCGTTCCGGCGACCTTGAAGTCCATGTCTCCGAAGAAGTCTTCGAGACCCTGGATATCCGTAAGGACGATATAATCGTCATCCGTCTCGCCCGTCACGAGGCCGCAGGAAATGCCGGCCACCGGCTTCTTGATCGGAACGCCGGCTGCCATAAGAGCCATCGAAGACGCGCAGATCGAAGCCTGGGAGGTCGACCCGTTGGACTCAAACGTCTCGGATACGGCACGGATCGCATACGGGAACTCTTCCTCGGACGGAAGAACCGGCACGAGAGCTTTCTCCGCGAGAGCGCCGTGGCCGATCTCACGTCTTCCCGGTCCGCGGCTCGGTTTGGTCTCACCGACGGAGTAGCTCGGGAAATTGTACTGATGCATATATCTCGCCTTCGTGATCGTCGGATCGAGGCCTTCGATCTTCTGCGCTTCGGAAAGCGGAGCGAGCGTCACGCAGTCGCAGATCTGTGTCTGGCCGCGCGTGAACATAGCGGAGCCGTGTGCTCTCGGGATCAGGTCGATCTCAGCCGCAAGCGGGCGGATCTGCGTGATCTCTCTTCCGTCGGGACGCTTGTGATCCTTGAGGATCATCTTGCGGACGGTCTTCTTCTCATACTGATACAGCGCATCATCGATCAGGTTCATCCATTCTTCGTTGTCGCCGTACTTCTCTTCAAATCTCGCGCGTACTTCCGCCACGTTGTTTTCACGGGTCTGCTTGTCATCGGTGAAAACGACGGTCTCCATCTCCTCCGGCGGGCAGACTTCGTAAAGCGCGTCGTACAGCTCGGACGGAATCTCATAGTGCAGATAGTCATGCTTCGGCTTGCCGCACTCCGCGATGATCTTGTCAAAGAACTCGATGACCTGCTTGTTGATCTCGTCGCACTTGTAGATCGCTTCGATCATCTTGTCTTCCGGCAGTTCGTTCGCGCCGGCTTCGATCATGATGACCTTCTCGCGCGTGGACGCAACGGTCAGGGCGAGGTCGGACTTGCTCTTCAGTTCATAACCCGGGTTCACGACGAACTCGCCGTTTACGAGACCGAGCTGCGTCGTCGCGCAGGGGCCCGAGAACGGGATATCCGAGATGCTGGTGGCAAGCGCGCTGCCGAGCATCGCGACCACTTCCGGATCGCACTCCGGATCCACGGACATAACCAGGTTGTTCAGCGTGACGTCGTTCCGGTAATCCTTCGGAAACAGCGGACGCATCGGGCGGTCGATGACGCGGCTCGTCAGGATCGCATGTGTCGAAGGCTTGCCTTCGCGCTTGTTGAAGCCGCCCGGGAACTTCCCGACCGCATACATCTTTTCTTCAAAGTCAACCGACAGCGGGAAGAAATCGATCCCCTCCCTCGGCTGCTTGGACGCGGTCGCCGTACAAAGGACGACGGTATCCCCGTAGTGCATGAAGCAGCAGCCGTTGGCCTGTTTGCCGACGCGGTCGATGTCGACCGTGAGCGTTCTGCCGCCAAGTTCCATTGAATAGCTCTTGTAATTACCCATACTTCTCCTTCTGCCCGGAATGGGCGGTAAAAAAAACTAAGCGTTCCCCGGTACATACGTACGCGGGAAAAGCGATTTCCCATGGCATAAACACAAAGTTGAGGGCAGGTCGCCCTGCCCTCTCCTTAGCATTTATTTTCTGAGTCCGAGTTTTTCGATCAGCGCGCGGTAGCGGTTGATGTCTTTCTTCTTCAGATAGCCGAGGAGGCTGCGTCTCTGTCCGACCATCTTGAGAAGTCCGCGTCTGGAATGATGATCCTTCGGATTCTGCTTCAGGTGCTCTGTCAGTTCCACGATTCTCGCGGTCAGGATCGCAACCTGAACTTCCGGTGAGCCTGTGTCGCCTTCCGTGCGGCCATAAGCTTCGATGATACCCTGTTTCTTTTCCTTTGTAATCATAAATGTTTCCTCCTTGAAACTTGTGAAATGGCACCGGCCATCAAGGGGCGGTGGAGAATCCGGCCTCTGAATGGCGGAACGAAGCGCCTGCTGCATGCAAACGCATTAGAAAGTATAACAAAGAGATCTTCTCCGTGTCAATAGCCATCTCACATCACAATACGCCCCGATTGATTCATCTTATTCATCAATCATTTTCTTCGCGAAATACGCCCTGGCGCCTTCCTCATCCTTTGTGATCTGTTTCCTGAGCTCTATAAGGGATGCGAATTTTCTCTCCGGTCTCGCAAAATGCAGGAGCTTCACTTTCAGGTCAGCCCCGTACAGATCCTCTTCGCAGTCGAAAAAATAGGTCTCGATCCCGATAAAATGGCCGTCCACGGTAGGCTTCGTCCCGACGTTGGTCACACCGAAGTAGCTCCGTCCGGACACGTCGGAACTCGTGTAGTAAACCCCGTTCGGGGGCAGAAGCTTCGAGAAATCCGTGATCAGGTTGGCGGTCGGCACTCCGATCGTCCGGCCGATCTGCCTGCCGTGAATGATCTCACCGGTCACGAAAAACGGATAGCCGAGCAAGGCGCCGGCCAGTTCCATATCGCCTGAAGAGACGGCCTCGCGGATGCGGGAACTCGATACCTTTGCGCCGCCGACGACAACATCCGGCAGCGTCCCGGCGGAAAAGCCGAGCTTCTCCCCGTACTCGGCGAGCATGCGTCCGGTTCCGAGCCGCCCGTAGCCGAAGCGGAAGTCCTCCCCGGTGATGACTTTAAGCACATGCAGCATACCGACCAGAGTCCCGGTGATAAACTCCTCCGCGCCGGTTCTGATAAACGCCGGTTTCAGCGGGCATTCAATCAGGATGTCGATCCCCATCTCTTCGAGCATATCTCTTCGTTCCTGCTCGGACAGGATCGTCGTCTGCGTGCTGTTGATCGCAAAGACGACGGAACTGACGGCCATGCCTTCTCTCCGGCGCGCTTCCGCCTCTTCCGCAGCCGCCCTGATGAGGGCCTGATGGCCCGGATGAAGGCCGTCAAACTTTCCGATCGTGATGATCGTTCTTTCTTCCGGTGCAAGATTCAGTTCTGAAGGATGCTGAACCGTTCTAAGCATGTCCCACTCCAATCCGTCTTCAATCTGTTTCCATGTAGTATTTTTCGATCCGGTACAAACGGCCTTCTTTTCTGCTCACGCCGATAAACGTTCCGTCCGCTGTAAAGAGCCTGATCCGTTCGGGGGCCGTCACGCCATCCGGAAAAAAAAGATCCGTCCCGCTGACCGGACGGCCGTTCAGTGTGACCTTGAGCGCGGAATCCCTGACCTCCGCCGCGGGCAGATCCCGGTAGAAGTATTCCGGCGGAAGGATGAAATCCGTCTCGCCGCGCGCCGTTTTCTCTTCGATCTCATAAAGCGTGAGCGCGTCCGCCAGGTCGAAGGTCTCTACCCTGGTCCTGAGCAAGGACTCCATACAGCCGCCGCAGCCGAGCCGGTCCCCGATATCGCTGCAGAGCGTCCTTATGTAAGCTCCGTGGCTGCAGGTCACCTCAAACGTAATCCGCGGAAGCTCTGTCGCGAGTATCCTGAAATCGCTGAACTCCACTTCCCTCGGTTTTCTCTCCACCTCGATGCCTTTTCTGGCCAGATCCACCAGCTTTCTACCATTGACCTTGAGTGCGCTGTACATAGGAGGCATCTGCATCTGCCGGCCCCGGAAGGACAGCACGGCCGCCTCCGCCTGCTGCTCCGTGACGGACACCGCACTCCTTGACAGGACCGTTCCGGACAGATCCTGGGTATCGGTGCGGATCCCGAGGATGAGGACAGCCCGGTAGGTCTTGGTGCCGCGGCTCAGTTCCTCCACGAGCCGGGTCGCTTTTCCCAGACAGACAGGAAGCACGCCCTCCGCATCCGGATCGAGCGTGCCCGTATGTCCGATTTTCTTTTGTCTGAAGATACGCCGCATGCGGGCCACAACCCCGAACGACGTCATCCCCTTCTCTTTCCTGACTATGACAACTCCGTTAACCATATTTGTTTTTCATTCAGTCTTTCAGGCATTCGCCGACGGCTTCCGATACCTTTTTCAGCACCTCGTCCGCATTTCCCGGAACCGTACAGCCGGAAGCCCGCACGTGGCCGCCTCCTCCGAAACGCTGCGCGACAGCCGACACATCCAGATACAGATTGCTCCGGAGCGATACTTTGAAAATGCCGGGTTCCGTTTCATAGGCAAAGATCGCGGCTTCCGCGCCCTCCGTGAGGCGGAGCTGCGACACCACGATGTCATGATCCTTTGATGTGGCGGACAGCGCGTCCCGCTCCGCAAGCGTGAGGGAGGACACAATGCACCGGCCGTCATAAAGAGATGCGGCTTTCTGCAGGCAGTATCCGAGAAGCCGGTTCTGGATGAAGGTTCTCGTATTGAACGAATCGTCGATGATCCGGCTGAAGTCAATTCCCTTCTCCATCAGGGCCGCCGCGCACCGCATCGTCACGGGAGACGTATTGCTGTACTGGAAGACACCGGTATCATGGATCATGCCCGTATAGAGCGCTTCCGCAATATCGCGGTCGATGAGATCCATATCAAAGAGGCCCGTCAGGACTTCCGCACAGGAGCTCGCGTCCGGGAGTATATAATTGATGTCGGCGAACCCGGCGTTGCTGACATGATGATCAATCGCAAGCCGCTTTACGGCCTTGTCAAAAAGAGGCGCCGCCACTGCAATCCGTTCGTAGTCGCTCACGTCGCAGGTAATGAAGAGATCATACTCCGTAAACGCCCCGATTTCCGTAAGAGCCTCCGGCACGCCCTTAAGAAACATCAGTTCCGGCTTGGGCGCTTCCAGATAGAGATCCACACGGGTGATATCCGGCCGGTTTTTCTTCAGATACAGGAAAAGCGCCGCACAGCTTCCGACCGCATCGCCGTCAGGATTGACGTGTCCGGCGATTCCTACGGTGCGGATGTGCTCCGGCAGCAAATCATTGATCATCGTCATGCGCGTCTTACTCCTTCGTTCCTGCCATATTACGAGTCTTCTTCCGGGTTCCTGCCTGATGCGAGCGCGTGCTCTTCATCCTCGCGTATGACCTCATCGATGCGCTGGGACATATAGGCGCCCCGTTCGATCGACCGGTCCGATACAAAGGTCAGTTCCGGTGTATTGCGCATATTCAGCCGGTGAGCCAGTTCGCGGCGGATAAATCCCTTCGCGGACTCGAGCCCGCGCATGGTCTCCGCGACTTCTTCTTCGCTGCCGAGTACGCTGATAAACACCTTGCAGGTTTTCAGGTCCGTCGCAACCAGGGCATCCGTGACGGAGGTCATGATGCCGATGCGGGGATCTTTTAATTCCCTGATGATAACGGAGAGCTCGCGCGCGACCTCTCCGTTTACTCTCAGGTTTTTGGTACTCATTTTTCTCAATCTCTCTGCACCTCAACCATAGTATATGCTTCAACCATATCCAGCTCGGCGAAATCACCGAAGCCGTCAAATACAAGACCGCATTCGAAGCCTTCACGCACTTCCCTGACGTCGTCCTTGAAGCGCTTGAGGGAGGCGAGATCGCCTTCGAACAGTTTCTCCTCACCGCGGAAGACACGCACCTTGCTGTTTCTCGTGATGATGCCGTCCTTGACATAGGCACCGGCGATGTTTCCGACGCCGGAGGCCTTGAAGATCTGCCGGATCTCGACGTGGCCCTGGATCTTCTCCTCGTAGACCGCCGCGCGCATCCCCTTAAGGGCGCGCTCGACATCTTCGATCGCCTCGTAGATCACGTTGTAGAGATGGATGTCCACCTTCTCCTTGTCCGCCATCATCTTGGCGGTGTTGTCCGGACGCACGTTGAAACCGATGATAATGGCGTTCGAAGCAGAAGCAAGCGAGACGTCCGACTCGTTCACGGCTCCGACGCCGCCGTGGATCACCTTGACCACGACTTCCTCGTTTGAAAGCTTCAGAAGCGACTGCGACACGGCCTCGACCGAGCCCTGGACGTCGGCCTTGACCACGATCGGAAGTTCCTTCAGGCTGCCCTCTTTGATCTGATTGAACAGATCGTCGAGGGACATCTGTGTCTTTGTCTCTTCGAGAAGCGTTTTCTTGTTCTCGCTGACGAAGACGGCGGCAAATTCCTTCGCTTCCTTGTCGCTGTCAAGCGATACGAGCACTTCGCCCGCTTCCGGGACGGAGCTGAGGCCGATGATCTCCACCGGCATCGACGGCGTTGCTTTCTGCAGCCGTCTGCCCTTCTCGTCTGTCATCGCGCGGACCTTGCCGGAGGCCGCGCCGCAGGCGATGAAGTCGCCCTGGTGCAGCGTACCCTTCTGGATCAGGATGGACGCCACCGGGCCGCGGCCCTTGTCCAGCTTCGCCTCGAGGACGATGCCGCGTGCCTTCCTGTTCGGGTTGGCCTTCAGTTCGTGCATCTCCGATACGGTCAGGATCATCTCGAGAAGATCATCCAGACCTTCTCTCGTTTTTGCGGAAACCGGGCAGAAGACCGTGCTGCCGCCCCAGTCCTCGGCGATCAGGCCGTACTCGGACAGTTCCTGCTTGACCCGGTCCACATTGGCGCCGGGTTTGTCGATCTTGTTGACCGCCACGATGATCTCGACGTCCGCCGCTTTGGCGTGATTGATCGCTTCAACCGTCTGAGGCATGACGCCGTCATCGGCCGCGACAACCAGGACCGCGATATCCGTGGCGTTTGCGCCTCTCATACGCATCGCGGTAAAGGCTTCGTGACCGGGCGTATCGAGGAATGTGATCTTCTTTCCGTTGATCTGGACCATATAAGCGCCGATATGCTGCGTAATGCCGCCGGCTTCCTTGTCCGTCACGTGGGTATCCCTGATCGCGTCAAGCAGGGACGTCTTGCCGTGATCGACGTGGCCCATGACGCAGACGACCGGCGGGCGGTCCGTCATATCCGCCTCGTCTTCGGCCTCTTCCGCGAGCAGCGCCCCGATCACGTCCTCGCGCTCTTCCTTCTCGCAGATGATGTCGTGCTCAAGCGCGATTTCTTCCGCCTTCTCATAGGGCAGTTCGTGATTGAGCGTCACCATCTCGCCCTTCATGAAGAGTTCCTTCACGATCTGGGCGCCCGGGATGTGCATCTTCTCGGCAAGATCACGAACCGTAATGCGCTCGGGCACACGGATCTCCGTGATCACAACTTCTTCTTTCTTCTGAGGAGCGCCCGGCGTCCTGTTCTGAAGCGCCTTCGGGACGCGGCTGAACTGCTTCCTGCCGCCCTGTCCGGCTCTTCCGGCCGCCTCACCGCGTCCGTGTCCGAGTTCTCTTCTCTCTTCGCGGTTCCGTTCACGGTCTTTTCCGTCCTTCCGGAAATCGCGCGTCGTCTTATGTGCAAGCGCGCCGTCGCCGCCGGCTGCCGGTCTCGCCGCACGTCCGGCTGCAAACGATGAGGGCTGGCCGTTTCTCATCTGTCCGGCCCTGCCCGGCGCGGCGCCTCTTCCGGCACCCTGTCCGCTCCTTGCAGCGCCATTTCCGGCAAAATTCCGGTCGCCTGTGCGGTTTCCGCCGAAAGTACCTCTTCCGGAGGCATTTCCGCCCTGACGATTCTGGCCGAAGGAACGCTCACCGGTGCGCGAAGACGCACTGCGCGTCCCGGTCTGGCCTCCGCGGGACTGGTTGTTTCTGCCCTGTCCCGATGCGGAGCCGCGGCTCGGCCTGCTGTTCATCTGCTGCGCCACCGCGGCGCCATAAGAACGAAGCACGCGCCCGTTCCTGAAGCCCGTATCCTTTTCCGCCGGAGCGGCCGCGGTTTCTTCCGGTTTCTTAGCCGCGCTTTCTTTTTCGTCGCGGGCCGTCTCAACCGGTGCGGTTTTCTTTTCAGGCTTTGCGGCCGCTTCGGGAGCCGCCGGCTTTGCCTCTTCAGCCGCCTGCGCCTTCTCCTCCTGCTTCTCCGCTTCCGCTTTCTTCGGCGGCTCGGCCTTCTTCACCGCTTCCGCGGCTTTTTCCGGTTCCGCCTTTGTTTCGCTCTTTACGGGAGAGACTTTTTCCTCAGCCCCGGCGCCCTTCTTCGGAGCGGTCTGGGCAGACTCGGCCTTCTTCGCAGCCTCGGGAGCGGCAGACTGAGCGGGCGCAAGGACCTCCTCGCGCTCGGCACTCTTTCCGGTCACATCAGGCGCACTTTCCTGAGGGACGAGGCTCTCGATGCTCCGGGCCTGCGTCTCCTCCTTTGCCGGAGATGCAGCCCGCTCCGTCTTAGGCGCTTCGGCCGGTTTTCTCGGCCTTCTCTGCTGGAGCTGGCGCGTCGCGTTCTGCTGACGAACGACA
>CACXFK010000059.1 GCA_902766945.1 uncultured Lachnospiraceae bacterium
CCGCTACCGAGAGTGTTTTGGTCGTGACGCGGAACTGATCCGGGATATGCGCGGCAAGAAGCTCCTCCATATACGCGATCGTCATGGGTTCTCCTTCAAAGTCGGCAACGCCGTGAGAAGCCGCCAGCTCATCGGTATACAGATCAAGCGGATAAATCAGGACGTTCTTGCGGTCTCCTTCATAGTGCGTGAGAACAGGGAGATACTCGATGTTCTGGATCTCGATCTTTCCGGTGTCCGGATCCTTGGCGACGGTGACGTATTCCAGGCCGGACAGCAGATGCGATCTCTCTTTCTGCCCCGAGATGAAATTTCCGTTTGACAGGATGACCGGGCACAGCTGGCCGTCGCTCTCCCTTGTCAGGACGCGAAGCTCCTGCACGATATGCGTATGATTGCCGAAGATAATATCCGCGCCCCAGTCAACCATCCGCTGCGAGAAGACTTCCATCGTCTCCGTCACAACGTCCTCGTTCTCCTCTCCCCAGTGGGCATGGACGACAACCACGTCGGCCGCGGCCTTCGCGGCCTTGATCAGGTCCTCGATCTCTTCCGTATCGCTGAAGAACGGCACGCGGATGCTGGTGTCCGAGGGAAGGTCGTAATTCAGGAATTCCGCGATTCCGAGAAATGCGACCGAGATGCCGTTCTGCTCGATGATGCGCATCGTGTACATATCGTTCGTGCTGCGGTACGCACCGACGACCGGCATATCGTACTGGGCCCAGTAGTCGAGCGTGGCCTCGACGCCGGCTGTTCCCATGTCCATGATGTGGTTGTTGGCATGGTTGATGACATCGAATCCCGAGTCGAGCAGAACATATCCCGCTCCCTTCGGGGAGTTAAAATGCGGATAACCCGAAGGGTCTCCGATCGATGTGGCGAGAGGCGTCTCCATATTGACGGTCGCGATGTCCGCCGCCTCTATGTACGGCTTTACCAGTCTGTACATAGGCCGGAAATCGTAGTACCGCTCTTCTTCCTCCGACTCGGCGTCGTCATAGAGTGCTTCATGAATCAGATTGTCGCCCGTGCTCATAATCGTCAGCTTCTGTGTATAGGACGGATCCTGCGGCAGATCGACATGCGGAAACCGTTCCGCTTCAGGCGTCGGTGTCGGAGTCGCCGTCACGACGGCCGATTCCGCAGATGACGTCGGAGCCGCGCCGCTCGTGCCCGGGCGGATGCCGCCGCTTTTTACGAACGCAATGATTCCGGCCACACACAGGAGCACGCCGGCCGCCGCCGCGATGATCGTGATTTTCTGTTTGCGTACCGCTTCCTCTCTGTCGAGGCCGAACTGATCCGAACGTTTTCTGGCCATTTTCCAAATCTCCTCTGCATACACTTGTCTGTATGCGGTTGTTTTCCTACTACTATACCATATTTTACATCCGGGCGCACTGTTTTCGCTCGGGGAACCCCCTCAGATAAACGGATCTCTCCCCGGAAAGGCCGGATCAGACCATCTGCGGTAAGCGGCCCTGATCTCCTCCCCGCTTCGTCCGGCGTGTTCGGTCAGAAGTTTCTTCAGTATCGCTGCGGCCAGCTCGCCGCGCGTGACGTCCGCGCATCCGTCCGGATAGACGGAACCGGCTTTTTCCCTGAGTTCGTCGGGAAAAAGATCTTCCTTCGTCCGCAGATTGATTCCGATCCCGGTCACGATCCACTCGATCTCCCCGGTATCAAAATCCGAAACGGATTCCGTCAGAATCCCGCCGATCTTCTTCCCGTTCAGATACAGGTCGTTCAGCGGTTTGATCATCGCGTCGCATCCGCAGCGTTCCCGGACAGCCTGAACGACGCAGACCGCCGTATATCCGGTCACGTCCCCCGGATTGACATAGGGAAATGCCGGCGGCTTCAGGATCACGCTCATATAGAGTCCGCCCGGAGGCGAGAAGAACTTTTTCCGGTATCGTCCGCTGCCGTCGGACTGTCTGTCCGCCAGCACCGTTGTGCCGTGCGGAGCGCCGCTTACGGCGTACTCTTTTGCCTTCCGGTTGGTTGACGGCAGTTCGTCATATATGTGGATCAGGTCCTCTTCGACACCTGCCGTTTTTGCGATCAGCGCTTCCGACAGAATGTCCCTTCCGCTTTCAAGCCGGTATCCCCTGTTGGTCACGGCTTCGATTGCATAGCCCTCCGCCCGGAGCGACCGGATCGCTTTCCAGACCGCATTGCGGGACACCCCGAGTTCATCGGCCATGGCCGCCCCTGAGAGGAACGTTCCCCTGCTTTCCGCAAGCAGCGAAGCGACCCTTTCCTTCGTATGTTCCATCGTATCCGGTTCCTCCGCAAATCATCGGTTTTCGTTGTATGACACAGGATTCCCGTGACTTCAGAAAATATGAAGTGACCTCGCATTTGTCATGAGAGGCC
>CACXFK010000060.1 GCA_902766945.1 uncultured Lachnospiraceae bacterium
TTCATACGCCAGATCCGAGACTTCCAGTGTCGCATAGGTGCCCTTCATGATATTGGATACCACGAGGCCGATGACCAGCGCGATCGCCGTGGTGGCGAAGAAGAACACCAGTGTGCGGATGCCGATGGTCCGGATTTTCTTCATGTCCTGCAGCGAGACGACGCCCGAGATCATCGAAGTCAGAACAATCGGGACAACGATGAACTTCAGCAGATTGAGGAAAATCGTGCCGATCGGATTCAGGTAGGTCTGTGCAAAGTCCTCCAGACCGACCGCCATGAAGATGAGCCCTGCGGCGATGCCGAGTCCCAGTGCTGTAAAGATCTGCAGGGGCAGGGATTCATTTAGCTTTTTTAACATGGAAGGCCTCCTTGCCTTGTGGTTGGTGATAAGGAATCGCTCTTTAAAGAGCGCCGGCCGCCGTATGGGCGGACCGCACGTATAATATCACATCTGGGCGGAGATTGTCATCAGAATTGTATGCAATTTCAAAGTGTTAGTATGTTATAGTGGCATTGCGCGGAGGACCGGGCGGCGATGCAACAGACACCTGCAACGAAAAAACAGTTCGTATTTTCCATCAACTGTGGTATGATAATCGTTGTATGGGGCCCCGTAGCTCAGGGGATAGAGCACTGCTCTCCGAAGGCAGGTGTCGCGCGTTCGAATCGCGCCGGGGTCACCACAAAAGACCCGGAACTATTCCGGGTCTTTTTCCTGTATGACTTTGAGGATGTCCGGGCGCATCTCCCGGTATTGCCCGGTCCAGTGTTCTTCGAGCGCCTTGGCGACGTTTGCCGCATCTTTTGCCCGGATCGCTTCGATCAGGCCGCGGTGCGCCTTGACGGAAGGTCCGCGGTCGTAGCCGCCGGTCTTTTCGATGAGGTATTCATACCGGTATGTGTGCGGCTGGAGCTGCCGGAGATACTGAGAGAGGTACGGGTTGGCCGCGATGTCCGCGATCGCGCTGTGGAACGCCCGGTCGCATTGTAAGAATTTGGCCGTATCATCCGCCGCGACGGCCGCTTCGCAGCCGCGGTTGAGCTGCTCCAGCCGTTCGATGTCGGATCCGGTGCGTTTTTCGCAGGCCAGCAGAACGATCTGCGTCTCGATCGCGTTCATCGCTTCGTAAAGGATGTCCGCTTCGCTGACGGATATCGGTGACACAAAACTCCCGCGGGCCGGGATGATCTGCGCATATCCGTGTTCTGCCAGCAGCATGAGCGCTTCCCTGACAGGGGTCCTGCTGGTCGAAAAGTAAGCGGCGAGGTCCGCTTCGTTCAGCTTTTCCTGCGGCGCCAGGGTGCCGTCCACGATCCACTCGAGGACCTGGTTGTAGATCTTTTCTTTCGCAGAGAGCACCTGCGGGGATTCTTTTTTCCTGGGGATCGGCATCGTCTTCCTCCGTTGTTCCTTTCGTACTGTCATTTTACGCCGGCCACTGATAATATGCAATATACACGCATTGACACGGCCAAAGCGGTGTGCTATTTTGTTTATACAAGTGTGCAATATGCAATATACAATTTATAAACGGCAAAGCAAAGGAGATACGTAAGGAATCGCTCAATGAATATGCTCCTGACCGGGAACCTGCTCTCCGCCGTGGCTTCCGTTTTCCTCGGATTGAGCTGCGTCATCAACGATAAGAAAAAGGCCTACCACTGCCAGGCGCTGGAGAGCGCGTTCCTTATGATATCCTCGGTCTTCTTCGGCGCGTGGGTACGCATGATCACCCTGGCACCGACGGTCCTGCGCAACGAACTCGTCGCGTTCGACAAGTATAAGAAGTCCTATACGGTCATCTTCACGATCATTGCTGTGATCAGCGGTCTGCTGGTCAACCGGGAAGGCCCGATGGGCCTTTTCCCGATTGCGCTCGCCGTCCAGCTCACGGTCTGCAACTACACATGCAAAACACTGCTTTCCACGAAGGTCTCGTTCCTTGTGAACGTGCTCGGCTGGAGCGTGTACTCCTTTATGATCCGGGACTATGCATACGGCATTTCCACCTTCGTGATCGCTGTGGCTGCGGTCATCTCCATGATCCGTTACCGGAAAGGCGCGGCGGGGGAGGCGGCAAAAACGGCCGCGAAAGAGAGCGTGTAAAGCTGTTTTCAATGGATCCACCCCCTTTGAGATCCAAATGATGAAAAGAGGGCCTGTCCGCACGGACGGGTCTTCTTTGCGGTCTGCGCCGGGCGATCCGGGGACCCTCGGGGCGATTACACAAAAAACTATGCGATTCTCCCTTAATATTCCCGCGCTTTAGTGGTATAATAGCCACCGTAATAATGGGAAGGAATCGGCTTTCCGTTAAGCAGGTAAGTATTTCTCAGAACGAGAGGAGATATGAAATGGCGAACATCGACCTGACGCAGTACGGCATCACCGGCGCGACCGAGATCATCCACAACCCGTCTTACGAATTCCTGTTTGAAGAGGAAATGAAGCCCGAACTCACAGGCTACGACAAGGGCACGATGACAGAACTGGATGCAGTCAA
>CACXFK010000061.1 GCA_902766945.1 uncultured Lachnospiraceae bacterium
AGCCGATGATCGGACTCGAACCGATGACCTACGCATTACGAATGCGTTGCTCTACCAACTGAGCCACATCGGCCTGCAAAAGTGAATTATACACACTTTGCATATAAAAAGCAACACCAAATTTAAAAATCGATAACAGATCCGATTTCACGCAGCACATCTTCCGGTGCGTCCGCGATCTGACCGGCATCACACATGGCCGCGAGCTCCGGAAGAACCGGGAGCGAAGCGGTCCGCGCGATCTGATACTTCTCGGCGACCGTCTTTGTTCCGCTCTCTCCAAAGAGATAGATCTTTCTGCCGCAGTCCGGGCACGTCACATAACTCATGTTCTCCACAAGGCCGAGAACCGGGATGTTCATCGCTTCGGCCATCCGGACCGCTTTCCCCACGATCATGGAGACGAGTTCCTGAGGCGACGTCACGATGACGATGCCGTCCACCGGCAGAGACTGGAACACCGTAAGCGGCACGTCTCCGGTTCCGGGAGGCATGTCCACAAACAGATAATCCAGGTCGCCCCAGACCACATCCGTCCAGAACTGCTTCACCGCACCTGCGATCACGGGACCTCTCCAGATCACCGGCGCCTCATTGTCCGGGAGCAGCAGGTTGATCGACATGACGCGGACGCCGGCCGGTGTTTCGGACGGAAGAATTCCGTCGTCATTTCCCAGCGCCTTCGTGCCGTCGATCCCGAACATACGGGGAATGGACGGTCCCGTGATATCCGCGTCAAGGATACCGGCGGACTTTCCGCTCTTGACCGCCGAGACGGCAAGAAGTGATGTCACAAGGGATTTTCCCACCCCGCCTTTGCCGCTCACGACGCCGATGACTTTCCTGATATGAGCCCCTTTGTTCGGCGCTTCAAGAAAGCTCTTCGGATCGCGCTCCGAGCATGATTCCGAGCAGCTGCTGCAGTCATGTGTACAATTGTCAGCCATGTGAATGTACTCTCCTTTTGTTTATCGTTCGAGTCTTAAAATATGGTTTTATTCCGGCATGGATTCATCCGGTTTCACCGGATCCGGAATCAGTTCGGGAAGCGGATCGTGAGAGGCCTCAGGCGCATAATCCGAGATATCCGAACCCGTCTCAGGAGCATCCGGAGTCAGTACGGGGCCTTGCTCATCGTAAAATGCAGCATCATCAGAAGCGCTTTCCCCGGCCGTTTCTTCATGAAGCATCTCATCATGCGCCGGAGCCGGATTGTCGTCCGAACCGGTATGCGAAACCGGATCCGCACTTTGAGGCGCATCAAAACTGACGCCCTCCATCGACGCGTCATGCGTCGGTCTGGACGAAAACGGGTCATCGTCAAGCGGATGATACGGTTCCTCCGCTGTAGGCGCAGGCTCTTCCGGACGGATGATTTCATCCTGCATGTGGCTCACAGTCCCGTCTTCCTGCGCACTTTCTTTTTCTTTCTTCCTGCCGAACAGCTTTCCGAAGAAGCCCTTCGCCTTGTTTTTCTTTTCAGGTTCCGGAACGCCGGTCATATTGTAATCCGCCCCGGGAACCGGGCCTGTGCCGTCCTGACCGTAAGCGGAGCTTTCCGCATGGGCCTCGGGGCCTGCCTGAGACGGCGATGACGCCGGCGCGTCCGGATTGTGGGACGGACGCACGACGCCGGGACCGGCCAGGCCTTTCCGGACCAGCTTCACGTAATGATCTCCGTAAAGTGCGGCAAAGATCGCGGTGGCGCCGTCATAGAGCAGGAACCATCCGACAAGGACGAGATAGAAATCCGCGATAAAGCGGGGCTTCAGGATCACCAGCACGGAAAAACCGAGCGTGACAAAGCCGAGGATCAGGATGATCCACCAGTTTTCGTAACCGAGTTTCTGCAGGTTGATTGCGTTCTGCATCTTGACGACGCTGCCAAGGATCAGGAACATGCCGAAGATCACGGTCACATACGTCATCACCTGATTGTGGAAGATCAGGCAGATAAAGCCGAGAACCGCGAGGCCGACACCGAGGAAAAGATCGGTCGCAAGATACGAAACCAGTCTCTGATGCCGGAAGTACACGACCAGCCGGTAAATGCCAAGTCCAAAACAGAGAAGCCCGAGCAGAAATCCGAGCAGATTACCCATGCGCTCCGGTTTTGCGATCAGCGCGATGCCGAGCACAACAAAAATAACGCCAATCAGAAGAGTCAGATTCCTGACTTTTTTAAGGATGGTATCTTCCTGCATCTTCCTAACCTCCTCCTCAAACTGATTATTTCACGATCCTGACTTTCAGGACGCCGCTGATGCCGTTCAGTTTGCTGACGATCTCATCATTCAGCGAAGAGTCCGTGTCGATCAGCGTATAGGCATAGTCTCCGCGGCTCTTGTTCGAGATATTCGCCACGTTGACGTTCGCTGCGCCGAGGACCGACGTCAGCTGGGCCAGCATGTTCGGTTCGTTGGTGTGGTTGATTGCAATCCGGCCCGCCGTCGTGCAGACGCCCATGTCGCAGGACGGGTAGTTCACCGAATTCCTGATGTTTCCGTTTTCAAGATAGTCGCGGAGCTGGCGGACTGCCATCACAGCGCAGTTATCTTCGGATTCTTTCGTGGATGCCCCGAGGTGGGGCGTGATGATCGTATTCGGCGCCTTTGCCACGCTCGGTGTGACGAAGTCCGTCACATACTTCTTGAGTTTGCCGGACGTAAGGGCCGCGATCAGGGCTGACTCGCTGACCAGGAGATCCCTCGCGAAGTTGAGGAGAACCGCCCCGTCCTTCATCAGCGAGAAGGCTTTCTCGTCAATCATCCCCTGGGTCCCGTCATTAAGCGGCACATGGATCGTGATGAAATCGCACTGTCTGTAGATCTCTTCGACTTCGGACTCATACTTGATGCTGCTGGACAGGTTCCAGGCTGCTTTCAGGGACAGATACGGATCATAGCCGTGAACTTCCATGCCGAGCGCAACCGCCGTATTGGCGACCATGACGCCGATCGCGCCAAGTCCGATGATGCCGAGCTTCTTTCCGGAGATCTCGGATCCCGCAAACTGCTTCTTCTGCTTCTCCGCTCTCTTCTGAAGGTCCGCCGTCGGTTCCTGGTGCTCGAGCCACTCGATGCCTCCGACGATGTCACGGGATGCGAGAAGCATGCCGGCGATGACCAGTTCCTTCACGCCGTTGGCATTTGCGCCGGGTGTGTTGAACACCACGATGCCTTCCTTCGCGCAGCGCTCCACGGGCACATTGTTAACGCCCGCGCCGGCTCTGGCGATGGCTTTCAGTTCGCTGCTGAACTCCATGTCTTTCATATTGGCGGACCGGACAAGAATTGCGTCAGACGGCTCCGTCTCATGAACTTCCGTATACCGGTTGTCAAACTG
>CACXFK010000062.1 GCA_902766945.1 uncultured Lachnospiraceae bacterium
CGATCCGCCGGAGGCTTCAATCTTTGACACGAGCTTTGGACTCATGTCAAAGACGAGTTTCTCCTGCACATTCCTCTCATAACTGAACTCACGAGAATCCTGTGTCAAAGATTGAATCAGGTGCGGGCAGATGAGAGCAGAAGACAGACGCTGACAGCAGATGAGAGCAGATGACAGACGCTGACAGCAGCTGACAGTAAAAGATAGTATTTGGCAGTCAGTGCCAGTAGCATAGCGGCCGGCACTGTGATAGGATAAACGCGTAAGAGACAGTTCCGCACAAGATCAGGGAGACCTTCGGGTCTCCTTTTTGTGTTTTTGCGGGGCATGTCTCTTTTGCTTTATGTCAACCTATCGGGCGGCCCGGGGAAGTGCCGCATGCGATAGCAGGTGAATCAACGGATAAGGAGAGAGGCAGCATGAATGTGAAACGAAAAAGATCGGCAAGCCGGACCAGGCGCTATATGGCCGCTGTGGCAGCAGGACTCCTCATGCTCGGCGCTTCGATGCCCGTCAGGGCGTCCGGAAGCGCATCGCCGGTGATCGACGGGACAAAGAGTGCATCGCTGACGCTTTTCAAACTGAAAGAAAATGACGGTGCGGTCAAGGACGGAAACGGACGTCCCGATTCATCGGTCCACGCCCCCGGGATGAAGGGGATCCGCTTTATGGCGCTCAGAATCGGCCGGCTCGTCACGGCCGCCGGAGACAGCGAGATCGGTCTCTATATAACGGACCTGGACGACGGCTTTGCGGCGCTCTGCAGCCGGAACGGAGTCCGGCTCAGTTCTGAGAGCGTGGAAGGGCAGGTCTTATATACGACGGAAGCGCTCAGCTCCGCTCTGACGGAACTGAGCGCGGCGGCAGGCGCGGTGCCCGGAGACGTACAGGTTCAGAACTATGTGCGTGATAACAGCGCTGCACTTGCGATGCCCTTAACGGATGAGTCGGGAAGGACACAAAAGGAAGGTCTTCCGCTCGGGCTCTACCTGATCGCGGAGACCGATTATTCCGGTTACTCAGAGAGCGGGACGGCGGAGGAGACGGTCAGCAATCCGTCGAGTCCCTTTCTGGTTCTCCTTCCCATGTCCAATCAGGATGGCGAAGCCGCGGATCATTGGGTGTACGACGTCACGGCCTACCCGAAGAACCAGACGGTTTCCGTACCGAAATATATTGTAAAAGAGTCGGACGGTAAAAGCCTGGTGCAGAGCGATGATTTTGAAATCGGCGAAACCGTGCACCAGCTGATCGCTCCGTCCGCCCCGGCGGTTCTCAGGCCCGGTTCTTCGTCTCCGAATCACCGGAATTACGAGGAGTACGTCATCACGGATACGATGGAAGCGGGGCTCTCTTTTGTGCGCGTGACCTCCGTGAGGCTCGGCCCGCGGGTCAGTGAGCCGAAAACGACAGACGCGTTCAAGGACTTCAGCGTACTGAAAGAAGGCGAAGACTACCGCGTGCTGAAAGGCCCGTCGGGGACGCAGCCTCTTAACGAGTCCAATGCAAAAGGCACGAAAATCTTCCGCGTTGAATTTTTATCCGCCGGCATCCGCAAGCTCAACGAACAGCAGAGCGGCGGGCAGGCAGCCGTGTTTTTTGACGCCGTTGTGACGTCTGATGCGAAAGACGGCTGGGCGGAACCGAATACCAATAAACCGTCCCTTATGATCCGGCATACCAATACGGTCCGGACTACCTTTACCGGCAATGAACCGCGTGTTTTCAGCTACCGCCTCAACGTACAGAAGAAAGGCGTGCGGGACATGAGCGCCGTGCTGTTTTCGGTCAGAAGAGACGACCGCGACGTCCTGTTTATAAAGGAGCGGGACGGCCTTTATCATCTGCTGGATCACGACCAGGATCAGACGGCCATGGCGGTCAAGGAACTCCAGGTCGGAGCAGACGGGAAAATGGTGATACGGGGGCTGGACGCGGATACCTATACGTTTACGGAGCGAAGGACGGAGAAGGGACATGAGCTGCTTGCATCCACATTTACCGTTGCGCTCAAGGGAAGCGGCAATACGGACGGCACGCTCAGCGAGGCGGTTCTCACAACGGAAGGGAAGAGCACCCGCATCGCGATTGAAAAGGGAACGGCAGGATTCATTGTGCGGAACCGCACGTCCTTTGTCCTTCGGACCGGCGGAGCCGGAGTCCTGATCCTCTATCTGCTCTCAGGCGCGGGCGTTGCGGCAGCCGCATTGTTTGCCCTGCGCGGCAGAAAGAGGCGCTGAAACGGCCGGCCGGTATCAGGGCCTTCCCGCCTGCATCTGCCTGGCCGTGTCCATGGAGCTGGCGGCCTGGCCTTCTTTCACGGATTCGCTCGCCAACATCCGGCAGACTTCGGAACTGGCCGGTTATGAGGAACTGTACGGTGAGAAAGACGACGGCATGCGGGAACGCGAGATCGAAGCGGCATTTGCTTATAACAGGCAGATCGCTGAGGAACAGAAAAGAAAAACCTTCGAATACCGGGGCGATCAGGCCACCGACGCGGAGTATGAAGCCCTGCTCAGTGACGGAGACGGCGGCACCATGGGATATCTGTCGGTCCCTTCGATCGGTATTGATCTGCCGATCGGACACGGAACGCGGTCCGGGGATCTGGAGTACCGGTGCGGGCATATGTACGGCACGTCCCTCCCGGTCGGGGGAACGGACACGCATGCGGTGATCGCCGCCCACACAGGGCTTCCGGCCGCCAGGCTTTTTTCGGACCTGACCGAACTCAGGGAGCATGATGAGTTCTTTATCCGTATCGCCGGTGAAACACATGCGTACAGGGTTGAAACGATCCGGGTGATTCTGCCCGAGGAAGAACCGGCCTATCTCGGGATCGAAGCAGGCAGGGATCTTGTCACGCTTTATACCTGCACACCGTACGGCATCAACGACCATCGCCTGCTGGTGACCGGCGGGCGCGTGCTGCCGGATCCGGTCCGTAAGGAAGGCGGAGAGGGTCCGGTCCGCATCGTCATGAAGAGCAGGATGGCGGCTGTCCGCGCAGCGGTACTGGCATTTTCCGGTCCGGACATACTGCTCCTCGGCCTGATCCGCGCGGGAAAGAGAAGGAAGCGCGGAAGGGCTGCAGGTTTTCAATAATCGCCCGCGGTCAAAGACCGCAAATACAAGGAGGATCTTTAGCAGATGAAGAAACAATACAGGGCAGTTCTTGCAGGTTTTGCCGTCTGCATCCTGTTTCACGGAGCGGTCCGGGCGTCAGCCCCGGTGATCGAGCCGGAACGGACCTGTGCCCTGACCATCCGTTACAGAGACACCGTGGACGGCGACGATCCGGTTGCGGGAGCCGAGTTTACATATTACAGGGTGGCGGCTCTCTCACAGGAAGCCGAGGGAAACAGTGTCGGTGTCCGGCTGAAAGTGCTCATACGCACGAGAAACGGCAAAGAACCGGAAATCAATGCGCTTACTCCTCCCGGTTCCATCGAAGAAGATACCCTTCGCACTTATAAGAAGGGACTTCCTGCGGGCGGGGTGACCGGCACGATCCGGACGGACGCGAACGGTACGGCCAGGGCGGCGGGGCTTTTGTCCGGGATCTATCTGATCCGGGAGACAAAAAGTGCAAAGGAGCATCTGCCGTGCGCTCCGTTCCTTGCCGCGATGCCGCGCACCGGCGATGCGGAAACAGGAAATGGCGAATCGGGCGCTGCCGGCCGGGCAGGCGAAGGATGGCAGTATGAGACCTTCGCCGAGCCGAAACCGCAGCCGTGCGGTGATCTGGTGATCTCGAAGATCGTGAAGGGGACAGGAGGCGAGTACAAAAAGCGCTTTCGTTTTGAGGTGACGATCGGTGCGGGCGGGACGTTCCGGTACAGGCGGTCGGATGGCGCGTCCGGGACGGTGATGAGCGGAGGCATCGTCCGGCTGAGGAGCGGTGAGAGCGTTGTCATCGAAGCGATTCCGGCCGGGACGGCCTACAGTGTCCGGGAACTGGAAGCAGATCGGAAGGCGTACAGTACCAGGGCGGAAGGGGCGGCGGGCCGCATTTCCAGGGCGGTACAAAGCATGGCCGTGTTTACGAACACAAAGCAAGCCCCGTCGTCTCCGGGCGGGACGCCCTCAAATGGTGCGGCAGAGCCCTCAGCGAACAAAACGCAGTACCGTTCCGCAAACGCTGCGGATACACATGCTTCGGCTGTCAAAGCTGCGGCTGTAAAGACCGGCGACAGTTCTGAAAGGCCGGGACTTCCGGCCGTGACGCTGATCGCGGCGGCCGCGGTGATCTTGATTGTATTGAAATCCGGGAGGATGTGGCACAGATGAGATGGATGAATGGGACAATTAAGAAGAAACGAAACAGAAGGAGGCGGCTCCGGGCGCTGTGTCTTGCAGCGGCCGTGCTTGTTTCCGCCATGCCGTCCTTCGCCGGAGCTCCGGACGGGGACGGCGGGATCGTGTCTGATGCGGAAATGGTTAAAGCCGCTGAAACGGAAACAACCGCGTCAGTCAATCCGGAAAGTGAAGCGGATCCGGACGGTGCATCGTGCCCTGAAACCTGGGCTGAGCCCAAGACGGTGACCGGGGACGGGGCTGAGCGGGAATCGGAGTCTTCCCGGGAGGAGGAGCCTCCGCAGGAGGACGAGCCCGGCTGGGACGAGGCGTCTTCGTGGGAGGACGGGCCCGGATGGGACGAGGAGCCTTCGTGGGAGGACGGGTCCGGATGGGACGAGGAGCTTTCGCCGGAGGACGAGCCCGGATGGGACGAGGAACCTTCGTGGGAGGACGAGCCCGGATGGGATGAGGCGTCTTCGCCGGAGGACGAGCCGGAAGAAATCATTGAATCTGAGGGCGGGACCGGACCGGAAGGCTTAAGCGGATCTGAAGAAGAAACAGACCCGGAAGACGCAGCCGCGTTTGAGGGGGAAGACGAGTGCGGCACAGAGTCTGCGGATGAGCGGGAAGCCGAACCGGACCGGGATGGGGCCGGAGCCGGCATGGATCGTGAGCCCGGATGGGATGCTGCATCGGCCCCGGAATATGGGGATGACGCTGAGAACGTCTTTTCCGAAGGGAACGGGCCTGACGGTGGAGACGGGGATGCGCGCGGGAATGAGCTCGACGGGGAATCCGATTCCCGGCTCCAAAGCGGTCCGGCGGAAACCGCCGGTGCGGAACCGGAATCTGCCGCAGAGGGCGAAGAAACGGGATTATCCGGGGCGGATCGGGATGCGGAGTCCGGCACGGCCGATTCCGGGGGAAGTGAGTCCGAAGCGGGCACCGTTTCCGAAGAGAGCACCGTTTCCGAAGAGAGCGGAAATGAGCAGGGTGAGAACGAACCGGTTCCTTCGCTTATGGAAGATCCGGACGCGGTTCTGCCTTCGGAGCGGGTCGGCGCGGAGGACCTGAGCGCGATTCTCGGAGAAGGAATCTGCGAGGAGATCGCCCCGGAAATTGACGCAGTGCGCGAAATCCTGGACGTACATCCTGATGACGAGGGGATCCTTCAGATGGCAGCGGAGGCGGCCGGAAAAACGGAGGAGGCCGCAGAGAAGGCCTCAGAGGTGATGGAAGATCCGCTGCAGGCCCTGCCGGAAGAAACCGCGGAAGCGGTCTGCCATGCGGGATATGCAGACGAGGAATCCGTGAAAACCAATGCGTCCCTCCTCAGGAAGGCGGCGGATCTCATTACGGAAGACGTGTACGCGGATGAGGACCGGCAGAACGGACGGTCCGTCTCTTTCGTGCCTTCCGACAAAAAAGAGGACGCGATGGCGTACCTTTCGTCCTTTGTCCTTTCGGATGTGCGGGACGGAGCGGGTGACTTTGATGACCCGTCCTCCTATGACGCGGACGGCGACGGGTATGACTGGCGGGGAAATGATTCGGACGATCACAACGGCGTGATCCGCACGGGAGACGAATTGACGTACGTCTTCAGTTATGCCACCGCGCTTCAGGATGCGTATATCTATAATACGATTCACGGCACGCGTCTCTATGTGGAATATATCCTGCCGATGCGGCCCTCGGAGGCGGAGTTCAACATCCGGGCGATGCCCTGGCTGAAAGGAGACGGCGACGGCGGTGCTCCGGTTCTGACGTATCTTCTTGAAGACGGAAGCGTATCGGAGCGTGTTCAGAGCGACAGCGAAGCTGCGGCCCAGAGACTCGTCGGGTACCGGGAGCTGCCCGACAGGGAAGATCCGTTTTCCGGGGCTTATGACGTTCCGGGAGCCGGCACGCTGAACTGCATCATCAGCATAAAACGTGCCGCTTTGAAGCAGGACGTTATCCCGTCTTTCAGGGCCTGGCTTCAGGCCGCATCCGGGAATGACAGCGCCCCCGGAGAGGAGAGCGGCATTGTGCTCAGCCCGGAAAATCCAAAGGGGTTCGGGAACGTGCGCGTTACGCTCGGCCCTTATGTCACGATCCGTTTTCCGGCAAACAATTTTAAACGGTGTTTTACAAAATGGGGGGATTTTCCGTCTCTCAGGGACGATGGCTCGGTTCAGACCGAATCCGGGCGCATCAAACAGATTCAATATGAGATTCTGGTCGGCAAGCCGAACGGGGCGGTCAAGGGGGTGGATGCCCTGATGCCGGGAAGCCCCGTAACGATCGAGATGACGCTGGAGGCGGAGTCAACCTTGAACGGGGAGCCGTCCGATGCCTTCCCGACGTCCGTCGGTCTGTACGATCTGCGGACGGCTTCGATGGTAAGACCCGACAAACCGTCCCAGATGCAGTATGCCTGGAACGGAACCAGCCTGTCTTTGAAAAATGTCATCACGGAAGAAGTGATGGCGACCGGCTACTATTCTTCCAATAATCCGGGCGGCGGTACGCTGGACGTGTCGTCGGTCAGGACGGAAGACGGCGTGTTTCATTTCTCGATAAACGGGTCTCAAAACACAAGGCCGGGTGAGATGTTTGCCGCGGGCGACCTGCTCCTGTTCCAGAAGATGGCGGCGAACGCCGAAGCGGCGCCATACCCGCATTATACCGCGCGGGTATGCGTCCCGCGGATCACCGCGACGGCGGAAAGAGGAGACGGACAGGAGGTGACGTTTTCGCAGGCGATCCCGGACGGCGGCGGCGTCCGGTATCCGACCGGGATCGTGGAAAATACGATTGACTCTCCAGGGACGTGGGATTCGCATGTGGCGACCTGCGTCTATACGGTCAATTCATCAAAAGGAATCACTTATAATACGCCGGGACTATATGCGACGTCCGGCACGTCTCCTTACGGAGCGCCGTTTAATGTGCTTGAATACTCCTGGTTTGCGATCAAATCGGATGACCAGCAGGAGCACTCAAGGAAAGAGTTTATCCTGTTTGACAACCGGAAAATCGAACTGGATCTGCGGCCGGACGGGAAGATCTCAAGCTTTATTCCGACGGATTCGCTGGCGGTGAATCCGGAAGAGACCGGGATCTCGAACGGGATGGGGTTTATGGACGGCACCGTGTTTGACAACAAGTTCAGGATTGTGTTCCTGACGAAGAAGGACGGCTCGCTTTGGCGGGATGAAGACGAAATGAGGCAGGCGGATCTGCTCAGTTACCGGGACCTCAGCATGTGGCCGACGTACTTAGAGGCGAAGGAGCATGGCGAGATCTGCGGCGTGTGCATGGAAATCTTCAATTATGACTTTCAGACCGGGAGCGGCCGGCATGCCTTTACCTGGCAGTTCAGCATGAAACCGAAAGAGGACCTTGCGCTGATCGGCCAGTCCGCGATGATCACGCGGTCCATCATTTCCTACAGGAATAACGTCACGTCATCCTGCGCGGGACCCGGCGGGCAGGGCACGATCCCGCTGACCGATATCAGAAGAAAGTGGTATATCGACGCTCCGAGAACGTATGAGAAATCCGAGTGGGACGAGCACGGGCAGGTTCTTATGTCCTCCCTGACCGAGCACAATCATCCGCACGAAGGCACCACGCTCCTCTTTACCGGGTACAAGCTGAACATCGCGAGCCGGATCATGCCGGACGGGATCGGAGGAGACGCGCTTCAGTCGGCCACGAGGGATCTGTCGGACGGAAATACGGTCCTGTACCGGGTGAGCCCGGGCTTTCAGACACAGAACGGAGTGAGAGGCGTGCGCGCGGACGTCATTCTTCCCGTACCGCTCTGCCAGGATGGCCTTGACGTGATGACGCTTCTGAGCATCAGCGCCTGCAAGGCGGACGGCACGGCGGCAGAACTGGAAGCAGACGGGAAAACGCGTTATCCGCTTTCTGACTTTGTCGAGGGGGCCTCCGGCTCTTTTACGGTCAGCCGGGAGCGGCTCGACAACTGGATGAGCGGGCAGGAATATACGGGTGATCCGCTGATCGGGAAGTGCATGGTGATCCGCCCGGCGTCTTCGGACAACCTCTCTTTGACGATGGATGAGAGCGGACGGGTTTTCTGCACGGAGTATACCGGTTCCGATACGCAGAAATGGAAGATCCTGAGAAACGGGGACGCCTATACACTGCAAAATGCAGCGTCCGGAAAAGTGCTGAGCTGCGGGGCGATCGGAACGCTTGCGGACGGGAAACCGGTGATTTCGGCCGGCAATAACGCAGACAGCATGCCGGTCCGCTTCGCCATCGGGCAGGACGGAAGCGGCCGGTACCGGATCACGTCGTGCGGCGACGGGCGGTATGCGGTTGAACTCAGGAACAGCGGCAGTGAAGGCGCCGTCGTGATGTCGGACGCCGGGGATGCATCCGGGCAGCTGTGGGCGTTTACTCCGACGGAGGAAAGCGGGGAAGGCATCGTCATCCGCCTTGAGGATCTCGACGACGCGAAAGGGATGCCCGGGTTCTATCTGACGTATGCCTATAATAAAGCGCTGCTGACACGGGATTCAAGTATACGGCAGACAGCCTATATTGCAGGGGACGGCAGCATCACCGCTCCGACTGCGGCGAACGGCCATGTGTCGTCCACGGCGCTCAGTTTCACGGAAACACATGCAAACGTGCTGAAAGAAACGGTTGATCTGTCTTCTGTCCGCCTGACGGACCTGAACCGGGGAAAAACGATCCGGTATACCATCTCTTACACGAATCACTATGATGAAGATCATGAACTGAACCTGACCGATGTGCTGCCGCACTGTCAGGATGACGACGGGTCCGAGCTGAAGGAAGGGACCGTGATCCGCGTGAAGTCGGTTTCCGCAAGCGGCGATGCGGGCAGCGCGCTGACCGTCAGCACGCCCCGGGAAGCGGAGGAAAGCGGGTCGATCCGGGTGCACGCGCTCCTGAAATCAGGTGAGACGGCTGAGGTCGTATTTGAAATCACGGTGACGGGAGCGGCGGCAAAAAACGTGCTCCGGAACAGCTGCACGCAGGATGACGTTTACGGACAGGTTGCCTCAAACCGGGTCGAAACCGTGATTACCGGGATGGAAGGGAGCGCCGGGATCCGCAAGCAGGTCAGCCGCGTCTCAAATGACATCGGGGAAATACACCGGTGGACGATCACAGCTTCAATTCCGGAGGATATGTATGCGGATGAGGATGTCGTCTATGAGATCACCGATCTCATAGACCCGGATGAAAAAAGGCTGGACTATAAAGGGCATGCATCGGTCCGCCTCATAAAGGCCGAGCTCGGAAGCACCAATGAGGAGACCCGGACCGGACCTGAAGAGGAGGCTGAAGACCTCATAAAGGGTGCCGACTATGTGCTGAGCGAGCCTGAAGAAGGAGAAGCGGGCGGGCGCCTTGTCGTGTCCATGACGGAAGAAGGGGAACAAAAGCTGGCGGATTGCGCCGGCCGCGGGTACGCCGTACAGGTTCTGTTTGAGAGCGCGATTAATGAGCGGGCAGAAGCGGGGGTGCCGATCCCGAATCACGCCGGGCTCCGGTACGGCCTGAAACAGGATGACGGCGGGGGAGAGGAGACCCTCAGCTCGGCTGAGAACCCGGAGCCGGATCCGTATGTCTATACCGGCGATATCGCCCTTTTGAAGAAGTCGGACAGGACCGGGAAGCCGATTGGCGGCGCGTCCTTCGGGCTGTACCTGGACAAACGGCTCGAAACGACTGCCGTGAAAAACGGCCGGCCCTTCAGCGTGACGGCGGCGGACGACGGCACGGCCTGTTTTCACGGCGTAAAAGACGGCACCTACTATGTGGCCGAGACCTCGGCCGGCGAAGGCCATATGCTGCTCGCCGAACCGTTTAAAGTGGTCGTGAAAAACGGAAAAGCGGGGAAAAACGGGCGGATCGAAGTCAGGAACGCCG
>CACXFK010000063.1 GCA_902766945.1 uncultured Lachnospiraceae bacterium
ATGCTCATGGTCATGATCGTGTTCGTCATGGTCATGGTGATGCTCGTGCTCGTCCTCATCATGCTCGTGGACCGGCTCAAGCTTTGTCAGGTCGATGCGGACGCCTTCCATCGTCTCCAGCACTTTTGCGCCGCCGAGTTCCGACACGGGCGTTGTGATGAACGTCGCCTCCGGATTCAGCGGGCGAAGCAGGTCAAGCGCCTCCTGCATCTTTTCCGCCGTCGCAAAGCGCGTGTCCGTGCGGCTCAGGATCACCGTACCGGCCGATTCAACCTGGTTGCTGAAGAATTCACCGAAGTTTTTCAGGTACATGCGGCACTTCAGCACATCCACGACGGTTGTGGCCGAGTTGATGACGAGGCCGGCTTCTTCGCTGACGCGCTCCACGGCGTGGATCACGTCCGAGAGCTTGCCTACGCCTGACGGTTCGATGATGATGCGGTCCGGATGATATTGCTTTGTCACTTCTCCGAGCGCCGTACCGAAATCGCCTACCAGCGAGCAGCAGATACAGCCCGAATTCATTTCACGGATCGCAATGCCGGCTTCTTTCAGAAATCCGCCGTCGATTCCGATCTCTCCGAATTCATTTTCAATCAGGACTACCTGTTCGCCCTGCATCGCTTCAGAAAGAAGCTGCTTGATGAGTGTCGTCTTGCCGGCACCGAGGAAACCCGAAATAATATCTACTTTTGTCATGTGTTGCACCTCTTGCTGATTTAAAACAGTTCAATTCGTCTAATAGACTATAGCACTCTCCGCGGCTCATTGCAAACAGAGATCTCGATCTTTACGGATCCCGCGCAAACTGCGATGCCGCATCGTATTATTTCAGGAAACCGTTTATGATCTGCTCTTCCGCTTCCGTTTCCGTAAGCCCCAGCGTCATCAGCTTGACCAGCTGGTCGCCGGCGATCTTTCCGATCGCCGCTTCATGGACAAGCATCGCGTCGATATCATTTGCTTCCAGAGACGGGACGGCCAGGATCCTCCCCTCATCCATGATGATCGAATCGCATTCCGTATGTCCGCTGCACGGGGCGTTGCCGGTTACGCGGGCGTCAAATTTCTGATACGAGCGGTCTCTCGCGACGGATCTGGAAACCACGTCCGCGCTGGCGCCTTCCCCGTTCAGATCGACGCGGTAGATGCTGAGAGCACTCTGCGTACCGTGCGTCATCAGCCTTTCTTTCACCACAAGTCTGGCTCCGGCTTTCAGTTCGGCTTTTGTCGTGCGCTCCGTGGAATCCACGCCTTTGATCTGTTCCATTTCCATCGTCATGGAACTGTTCTCGTCCATATAGACTTCCGTCCCGGGATTCAGGATGCGCTTTCCTTCTCCGTCACCGGACCCGTAATGCTTCTCGACGTACCGGACCACGGCGTTCTTCCCTATGTAGAAGCGGTGAATGCCGTCATGCTCGGAATCCTGCTTTCCGCAGTTGTCGATTCCGCATCCGGCCACGATGACCACATTGCTGTCTTCACCGATATAAAAGTCATTATATACGGTTTCCGTAATGCCGCTCTCGCTGATGACAACCGGGATGTGGACGCTCTCGTTCTTTGTGCCCGGTTTGATCCGGATGTCAATTCCGCTGCCGTCCTCTTTGGACGTAATATCGATATTTGCCGTTGTATTTCTTCCGGCAAGTTTGCTGTTTGCCCGGAAATTATACGCTCCGAGCGGCACTTCATGGAGATCGGCGACCTCCTCGATGATTCTCTTCTGGACTGCGTCAAGTGCTACTGTTCCGGCCATCTTACTCCTCTTTTCTCCTTCCCTGACACTGCGCTACCGCTGCTTCCGTTCCGATCAGTTCGGGAAGAATATCCTGTTTCGTTCCCTGTCTGCTTATTCTTCCGTCGCTCAGCACAACGATCTCATCGGCGATATCAAGGATTCTTTCCTGATGAGAAATAATGATAATGGAGCTGTCACGGATCGAATCACGCATTTTTTCAAAAATGCGGATCAGGTTCTGGAAGCTCCAGAGGTCAATCCCGGCTTCGGGCTCGTCAAATACAGACAGCCTGGTTCCTCTTGCAAGAACCGTTGCGATCTCGATGCGCTTCAGTTCGCCGCCCGACAAAGAGGCATTGACTTCCCGGTCAATGTAATCTCTGGCGCAAAGACCGACTTCCGACAGATACTCGCAGGCCTCGCCGATCTGCAGATTCCTGCCTGCCGAAAGGCGGATCAGATCAAGAACCGTCAGGCCCTTGAAACGAACGGGCTGCTGAAATGCAAAGCTGATGCCTTTTTTCGCTCTCTCGGTAATACTCAGATCCGTGATATCCTCTCCGTCCAGAAGGATTCGGCCGGATGTCGGCTTCTCGATCCCGGCGATCAGACGGGCCATCGTGGACTTGCCTCCGCCGTTCGGTCCGGTGACCACAACAAATTTCCCGGCCTCAACCTTAAGGCTCAGGTCATGGATGATCCCGATCTGGCGGGCGCTGTCCGACTCTACTTCAAATGAAATGTGATTTAATTCAAGCATAAAAAATGCCACTCCTTTTCTGGTGTGGCACCTATTCTATCACATTTTCCGGGCGAATCACACCATTTTACGAGGTTTTCTCTCCTCACCGGGACCGGACGGAAAAAGATCTATTCGATACTTGCATTGGCTGTTAAAATGTGTTAACCTAAGTTAAAATAAGAAAGGACGGTGACCGTCAAACATGGAAATCAGGAAATCTGCGGAAGACTATCTGGAAGCAATGCTCATGATGAAGGAGAAGCACGGCTATATCCGCTCAATCGACGTAGCGGAACAGCTGGGCGTCACGAAGCCGTCCGTCAGCTACGCAACCAAGCAGCTCCGCGAAAACGGATATATCACGATGGACCATGCCAACTTCATCGTGCTCACGGATACAGGCATGGAGATCGCAGAGCGCATTTATACCCGGCATAAGGTGCTGACCGATTTCTTTATCAAGCTCGGTGTCAGCGCGGACAATGCCCGTGAGGATGCCTGCAAGGTCGAACACGACCTGAGCGTCGAAACATTTGATGCTCTCTGCCGGCATATTCAATCAATGGAAAACTGAACAGGCCTTGCGCCTGTTCTTTTTTATTTCATGGGATATTCCTCCGGATTTCCTGCGAGAAGAAAAAGGCCCCGGCCATAACGGCCGGGACCCGGTTTTTAAAACATATTTCAGAATTCGCAGTACATGAAGTACTTGTAGCCCAGCGGGTTCGAGAAGAAACCTTTAAGGTTGCTGTCCACCATGTACAGGTCTGTGTAATAATACAGCGGGCAGATGCAGCCAGTGCTCATGAGGAGATCCTCTGCTCTGTGCATCAGCGCATATCTTGTGTCATTGTCCGTGCAGCTCTTGATGTCCGAGATCAGGACGTCATAGGTCTCTGCCCATGTGCCGTCCACGACGTTCGTCTCATAGCCGAGGTCTGTCAGATCGAGGCTGTAAGCCTGGACATCCGCGTTGTCGCCCTTGCCGAACTGGACATCATTGTTGCCGGAAGCAGTCGTCCACATGTCGAGGAAGCAGATCGGATCGTTGTAGTCAGCAAGCCAGCCGTTGCGTGCGATCGAGTAATCGCCGTTCTTTCTGGTCTGAAGGAATGTAGCCCATTCCTGGTTCTCAAGGTTCATCGTGATGCCGACGCCCGCCAGTGCACTCTGCAGATACTCGCCGATCGCCTTGTGGCCTTCGGATGTATTGTAGAGATAGGTCATCGTCGGGAAGTTCGTGAACTGATAGGTTGCCTCATCAAACTCATAGTACTTCTTCAGCACATCGATGCATGCATTGAAGTTGTCCTCGAGAGCTTCCGGAGCCACATTGTAATAGCCGTCATAGTCTTCGGAATCGCCGGCGTTCTTGTAGAACTCGGATCCGTCCGCATCCGTCATGCCCATCGCGACGAAGGAGGAAGCCGGAACCTGGCCAGCCTGGCCGATTTCTTCGACGATGTAGTTGCGGTCAAAGAGCAGGGAGATGGCATTTCTGATCTCGGATCTTGCCTTCTCAGCCTCAGCGCCTTCAAGGCCGCTGTCAGCCGGAAGAATGTCTTCGTTGACGTTCCAGCAGACATAGTAGGTACCGATCTGGCCGGCCACGACAAATTCATCCGGATACTCTTCCTTGAGGGAAGCGATTTCATTTGTCGGAACGTCGTCGATCAGAGTCCAGTCGCCGTTCTTGAAGTTGGTCAGCATGTTGTTCGCGTCGTCGGAGAGATAGAAGTCGATCTCCGGCATCTTGATCGTATCCGCATCCACATACTGTTCATTTTTCTTCAGTGTGATGACGGAGTTGTGAGCCCAGTCGCTCATGACATACGGACCGTTGTTGACATAAGTCGCCGGATCCGTAGCCCATCCTTCATCCGTCACAACATCTTCCCTTACCGGGAAATAGGTCGGGAAAGCAAGAAGCTCGTTCCAGTAAGGAACAGCGTTGCTGAGGACGACTTCGATCGTCTTGTCGTCAACAGCCGTGACGTTCAGCTTCGCATCCGGGTTCACCTGGTTGCCGTCATCGTCTGTTTCCCAGATATCTGCATATCCGTCCACGACTTCGAACATATAGCCGTAATCTGCAGCAAGATCAAAGGAAGCCGCTCTATTCCATGCGAACACGAAGTCGTTCGCCGTAACCGGCTGGCCGTCAGACCATGTCAGTCCGTCCTTCAGGGTATAGGTATAGGTCACTTTGCCGTCATCGCCGACGACGCCTTCGGTAAGCTCTTCCGCTGCATCCGCCGCGATGATCAGGTTGCCGTCTTCATCCTGCTCCCATTTTGCAAGGCCGGAGAACAGGTGGGCAAGCATCGTAGCGCCGTCAACCGAGCTGTTCAGAGCCGGGTCGAGCGTATCCGGTTCGGAAGCAAGGCAGACACTAAGGACCTGCTCCTGAGAAGCGTCGTCTGCAAAAGCGATGCCGGAGCCAAGGCTGAGTGTCATCGTCCCGGCAAGAACGAGTGAAAGAAACTTCTTCATCTTCATAGATAAACTCCTTTCTGTCTACGTGTTCCTTTTCATTATGTTGAAACACGGACAGTGTTATTATAGCACTGCCCGGCATTTCCGTAAACGCAAAACAAGCACAATCGGGCCGTCAATTGAGTTCATCGGCCAGATGGCAGGCGACGAAACGCCCCTTCTCGATCTCGCGGAACGGCGGCATCGATTCCCTGCACACATCCTTTGCATACGGGCACCTCGTGTGGAACGGGCATCCGGCCGGGACGTTCAGCGGAGACGGGATCTCGCCGTGCAGCTGCACGCGTTTATTGGCTCTCGCAATCTTCGGATCCGGAACCGGCACGGCGGACATCAGGGCTTTTGTATACGGATGCAGCGGCCGGTCATAGATCTCGCCCGCGTCAGCCAGCTCGACCATCCTGCCCAGATACATGACCGCGATGCGGTCCGAGATATGGCGGACCACAAGAAGATCATGTGCGATAAACAGGTAGGTCAGGTTCATCTCGGACTGAAGCTCGTCAAACATATTGATGACCTGTGCCTGAATCGACACGTCGAGCGCGGATACCGGCTCGTCGCAGACCACAAAGTCCGGATTCACGGCCAGGGCTCTCGCGATGCCGACCCTCTGGCGCTGTCCGCCGGAAAACTCGTGTGCATAGCGCGCGGCGTGCTCGGAGTTGAGGCCGACGCGGTCCATCAGCTCGAGGATGCGGTCTCTTCTCTCCTGCTTTGAGCTATACATCTTGTGGATGTCCAGCGGCTCCCCGATGATATCGGCAACGGTCATACGGGGATCCAGCGAGGAGTACGGATCCTGGAACACCATGGTCGCTTTCTTTCTGTACTCCGCGATATCCTGCTTCGTGCGGATCGGCTTTCCCTTGAAGATCACCTCGCCGGCCGTCGGTTTGTACAGATGTAATATAGTGCGGCCGGCCGTCGTTTTTCCGCATCCGGACTCTCCGACGAGTCCGAGCGTCTCGCCTTCCCGGATCGAGAAGGAGATGTCGTCAACGGCTTTGAGCGGCCTGGTCTGAATAAAACCTGTATTGATCTGGAAGTACTGCTTCAGATGCGACACTTCAAGGATCGGCTTTCCGTCCGCCTTCGGAGTGCTTCCCTCAGTACGGATATCTTGTTTTGCTGTCATATCTTCTCTCCTCCCGGCCTCACGCATTTCCGTTTTCCGCGGAAACAATGCCGTTTTTGACGTTCATCCAGCAGGCAGCCGCGTGATCTTTGTTAATCAGAGCCCGCTCCGCCTTTTCGCGGATGCAGATCTTCATAGCCGCGTCACATCGCGGAGCAAACGGACAGCCTTTCGGCATATTCAGCAGATCGATCGGCGTACCGCTGATCGGCTCCAGCTTCCTGCCGGCGCTTGTCGTGGTCGGAATCGACCGCATCAGGCCTTTGGTATATTCGTGGCACGGATTATAGAAAATCTCATCCGCCGTGCCCTGCTCGCAGATGCCGCCCGCATACATGACGATCACTTCGTCACAGAGCTGCGCCACGACGCCGAGATCGTGCGTGATCATGATGATCGCCATCCCGATCTCTTTCTGGATATCCTTCATCAGCTCGAGGATGCCGGCCTGAATCGTCACGTCGAGCGCGGTCGTCGGCTCGTCCGCGATCAGAATATCCGGCTCGCAGGCAAGCGCCATCGCGATCATGACTCTCTGGCGCATGCCGCCCGAGAACTCATACGGGTACTGCTTCATGCGCTTCTCCGGCTCGTTGACGTTGACGAGCTTCAGCATCTCAACCGCGCGGTCAAAGGCCTCTTTGCGGTTGCGGTTCGTATGCAGCAGGATCGCTTCCATAAGCTGCTTCCCGATCGTATAGGTCGGATTGAGGGATGTCATCGGATCCTGAAAAATGATGGAGATCCTGTTGCCCCGCACATCTTTCATCACCTTCTCATCCGCGCCGACGAGCTCCTGACCGTCCAGTTTGATCGATCCGGATATGATCTTTCCGGTGCCTGCAAGAATCTGCATCACCGAGTAAGCCGTCACCGACTTGCCGGAACCCGACTCACCCACGATACCGAGCACCTTGCCGTGATCAAGGTCAAAGGAAATCCCGTTGACCGCCCTGACTTCACCTGCATCCGTAAAAAACGATGTATGTAAATCTCTTACTTCCAAAAGTGCCATCTGAAGTGTCCTCCTTAACCGTTCAGCTTCGGGTCAAATGCGTCGCGCAGACCGTCGCCGAACAGATTCAGTGACAGCACGATCAGCGAGATCACCACTGCCGGAATGACGAGTCGATAGGGATAGGAATTGATGCCGTTCAAAGCGTCGGACGCAAGCGAACCCAGCGACGGCATCGGCGCATTGACGCCCAGTCCCAGGAAGGACAGATAACTTTCCGTGAAAATGGCGCTCGGAATCTGCAGCGCCGTCGAGATCACGATCACCGAGATGCAGTTCGGCAGCAGATGCTTCCAGATGATCCAGCGGGCCTTTGCGCCGGCCGTCTCGGCCGCCAGCACATATTCCTGCTCGCGCAGAGACAGGATCTGTCCTCTCACAAGCCGGGCCATCGACACCCAGTAAAGAAGCGCGAATATGATAAACAGTGATATAATATTCGTTCCGATCTTTGCAAAAACGGTTCCTTCAAGTGACCGCTCAAGCGTCATCTTGAGGGACGCTGCCAGAAGGATGATCATCAGCATATCCGGCAGCGAGTAGATAATGTCGACAATTCTCATGATGATCATATCGACCTTGCCTCCCGCGTAACCGGAAATCGCACCGATCGTCAGGCCGATCACAAGCACGATGATGGAGGCGAAGAAGCCGACCGCCAGTGAAATCCTTGTGCCGTATACAACACGGATAAAATAATCACGGCCGCTCGCATCCGTTCCGAACAGATGCGGAAAGACTTTTTCCCCTGCTTCAATCTTTCTGAGCTCAGTTGTGGAATACTGCATCGGAGCCAGGTTTTTGAAAGATGCGTCCACCGGCTTGCCCGGCTGCATGCCCAGCATGGCCTCGTATTTATACGGCCAGAACATGGGGATAAAGATCGCCGACAGCGTGACGATCACGATCACGAAGAAACTGATCATGGCGATTTTATTCTTCTTCAGTCTGCGCACGCCATCCTTAAAAGCGGTTGTAGACGGGCGCATTTTGACCATATAGGCCTTTTCCTCTTCAGACGCAGGCAGAAAGTCGTCGACATTTACCTGCGCACTCATGCGTTTCAGATTGTTTGCATCCATATCGCTGCGCTCCTTATTTATTCCAGATTGATACGCGGATCCACGACCTTATAGAGAATATCGCTCACAAGGTTCATGATCACGATCAGACTTGCAAGGATGATCGTGGTGCCCATGATCATCGTATAATCGCGGTTCGTGATACTGCTGACAAAGGCCCGGCCGATGCCCGGCACCGCAAAAATCTGTTCCACGACCAGCGATCCGGTTACGATATAGGCCAGCATCGGTCCGAAATACGTAATGACCGGTATCAGCGCATTTTTCAGCGCATGGCCAAAGATGATCTTGAGCCTGGAGACGCCTTTTGCCCGGGCCGTGCGGATATAATCCTGCCCCAGCACGTCCAGCATCGAAGAGCGCGTAAGACGCGTGATATAGGACATCGGGGAAAGCATCAGCGTGATAACCGGAAGGATGAGACCCGAGGTCGTCGTTCCGTTTGCGGGAAGAAGATGCAGCTTGATCGCAAACAGAACCAGAAGCAGCGACCCCATGATAAAGGATGGCATCGAGACAAATGCCGTCGTCATGACCATGATGATCCGGTCCGCGACTGTATTTCTCCTCAGCGCGGCCACGGATCCGAGCACGACTCCGATCGCAAGAGCCATTACCGCAGCGATCACGCCCAGTTTGGCCGACGTCTTCATGCCGTCACCGATGACTTCGACCACCTGACGTCCTCTCTGCTTCAGGGACGGGCCGAAATTGAAATGCAGCACGTCCTTCAGATAGGTCCAGTACTGCTCCATCAGCGGTTTATCCAGTCCGTACTTGGCTTCCATGGCTTTCTGGACTGCCGGACTGACCGCTTTCTCGCCGACAAACGGTCCGCCCGGAACCGCGTGCATGACAAAAAACGTGATGGTAATGACGACCCACACCGTAAAGACGGCGAGGACGAGCCTCTTCAAAATGTACTTCAACGTTTTTGGATTCATAATGCGCCTCTCCGTTTCATCGATTGTCTGCCGCTCTCCGCGGGCCGGATGTTTTTAATGCCCCTGTAAGCGAACAGAAAACGGGCAATCGCCAAAAGCAACTGCCCGTCTGCAATCGTTTTCTCGTACCATATTTTAATCGGATAAAGTGCCCCTGTCAATTCCCGCTTCTTTTTTTCACCATTTTTCGAGCATTCTTTCTGCCCGTTGTTCCGGGTCATCCCTTGCAAATGGCGCTCCGGGAAGGTACAATCAGAGTTATCCCCGGTTCCGGGAGGAGGCTGTCCGAAAGGGCGGCCGGTCCGCATCCAGTGCACCTATTATGAACAGTCTGGGAATGCGAGACCGCCGGGGTTTTTTCTGTGCCCGTCATGTCTTTACCGCAATTCCCGTCTGCTCATCCGCATACGGTCCAACCGAAGGATCCTTCTCACAGATTCTTCACCTGTTCAAACGTGCGGGTGATTTTTTCCGAAGGCGCCGGTGTCAGGAGGGAAACGATCACGTTCACTGCAATCGCCGCGATAAAAGCCGGAAGCAGTTCGTAAATATCCAGCATGCCGCCGATCGGGCGGATTCCGAATTTCCAGACAAAGATCATGATGCCTCCGCAAAGCATACCGGCAATCGCCCCTGCCTTATTTGCGCGTTTCCAGAAGAGCGCGAGGAGCACAACCGGACCGAACGAAGCGCCGAAGCCCGCCCACGCAAAGGAGACGATCTGGAATACGGAGCTGTTGGAGTCCCATGCAAGGAAGATTCCGAGCAGCGCGATCAGGAGCAGGCTCACCCTGGATACAACGAGCTGTTTTGTCTGGCTGATCTTCAGGCCGAAGAACTTCATCAGGATATCGTTCGAAACAGACGAAGACGCTGCAAGCAGCTGTGAATCCGACGTGGACATCGTGGAGGCCAGGATACCGGACAGGACGATGCCCGCCACGAGGGCGGCCGGGATGCCCCATGTTGAGAGCAGCTGGGATATCTTCACGATGATGGTCTCGGAATTATTGCCTGTCAGCGTATCAATCACGCCCGCATGCGACATGCCAAGCCCCACGATGCCGATCAGGACGGCGGCCGCCATCGAGATCACGACCCAGATGGAAGCCACGCGGCGCGACAGACCGATCTTGCTGTCATCTTCGATTGCCATAAAACGGAGCAGGATATGCGGCATGCCGAAATACCCGAGTCCCCAGGCAAGTGTCGAGAAGATCGTGATCAGCGTATACGGCGACGAAGTCCCGTCCGCTGCGTTATAAGTATTCGTAAAGCTGAGGTATCCCGGAAGCGCTCTGGCGTTGTCCATGACGGCTCCAAATCCCCCTGCCATGCGGACGCCGAACAAAAGCACGATGATCAGCGCGATCGACATGATGATGCTCTGAATAAAGTCGGTCGTGCTGGCTGCAAGAAAGCCGCCCATCGAGGTGTAGAACATGATGACGATCGCACTGATGATCATCGCCGCATGATAGTCCACGCCGAAAAGGGAATTGAACAGCTTGCCGCAGGCCGCAAAGCCGGAAGCCGTGTACGGGACAAAGAAAATGATGATGATCAGGGCCGCGATCATGGTCAGGATATGTCTTTCGTCTCCGAAACGGTCAGAGAAAAACTCCGGAAGCGTGATGGAGCCGGTCGCTTCGGTGTATCTGCGAAGGCGTCTCGCGACGAAAAGCCAGTTGAGATAGGTCCCGGCGGCAAGTCCGATCACGGTCCAGCCGACATCCGCCACACCGGACAGATAGGCAAGACCCGGGAGACCCATCAGCAGATAGCTGCTCATGTCGGACGCCTCCGCACTCATCGCCGTCACCAGCGGGCCGAGTTTCCTGCCGCCAAGGAAGAAATCTCCGACCGTTTCGTTTTTCTCTGAAAGCTTGATGCCAATTCCGATCATGCCGAACAGATAGACAGCCATCGCCACCAGCATCGCAATCTGTGATCCACTCATCATACTCTCCTCTCCTATATACCCGAATTTGCACACATCACCGCGTTCTAACTGCGCCGTAGTGAAGCGTACATTGGCATCATACCACACAATCCGGTTTAATCAAAGAAAAAAAGCAGATCACATCTGCTTTTTTATCGTAAGGATATTCTTTCCGTCCTTATACTCATATGATATTTCATCCATACACTTTTTTACGATGTATATTCCAAGTCCCCCGATCTTCCGCTCTTCGGCGGAAAGCGTGATATCGGGATCTTGCTTCCCGAGCGGATCGTAGGCGACTCCGTGATCGATAAACGTAATGACGACGGACAGCGGCGAGTTGATCACTTCGACGCGGACAGTGGCAGGACCGGTCTCGGGGTCATAGGCATATCTTGCGATATTGCCGAACAGCTCGTCAATC
>CACXFK010000064.1 GCA_902766945.1 uncultured Lachnospiraceae bacterium
AGGCGGAACCGCATAAAGCGGCTGCCTGAATAGGGAGGAACCGATATGGTGTACGCGCAGTTGACGCCTGAGTACGATGCGGCTCTTGCGGCGCTGATCCGGAAAAACCTGAAAGCGCATCAGCTCGACGTGCCGGGTACGGTCTATTATGACGAGGGTCTCGATCATCTGTCCGGGTATTATGCCCGCGACGGACGCAAGTATTTCATTGCGCTCTATGACGGGGATCTTGTCGGAGGCATCGGCCTCGCAGAGATCGACGTGTTCCCGGAGTGCTGCGAACTGCAGAAGCTGTATCTGGATGACCGTGTAAAGGGAAGGGGATATGGTTATGAACTGATCGGGAAGGTTGAAGAGGAAGCCCGGAGACTCGGGTATAAACGGATTTATCTGGAGACACATACCAATCTGAAGGTGGCTGTCCACACTTACGAGAGGGCCAGATACAAACAGATCGGGCGGCCGGAGAGCGTCGTGCACAGCACGATGGATTTGTTTTATCTGAAAGAACTGGAGTGATGTCTGATCTGGGGCCATTTCTGATAAGGATTTGGCCGGGAAGGAGGATTCCGCGATGAAAAAGATCCTGATGACCCTGTTTACTGTGTTTGTTGTATTCGCGGCCGGCGCAATTGTGTCAGCCGGGACAACCGAAGAGGAACCCGATTTCAAACTGCCCGATCTGTATGAATCAGGGGATTATGAGTACAAAAAGGCAAATGATCACAAGACCGTGATCATCACGGCCTATAACGGAAAGGAAGAGAGCATCGAGATTCCTTCGGAGCTTGACGGCTATCCGGTATCCGGCATCGGATACCAGGCGTTCACTTATCTCAAGATGAATGACCTGTCGATCCCTGAGAGTGTGCGCACGATCGGGAGCAGGGCGTTTGAATACTGTACGATCAGGGATTCGCTGGTTCTTCCGGAACAGGTGACGATTGAGCAGGATGCCTTCAGCTACGCCGTGCTTCCTTCCGTGCTGACGATCCCCGCAGGAGCGGTTGCGGCGGAAGACTCGTTCAGCTACTGCGAGCATGTGAACCGGCTTATGATCAGTCCGGATGCGGTGATCAAAGATGGGGCGTTTGGCTACTGCGACGACCTGGTAAAGGTCGTCTGCGCAGAGGGAAGCCGCCTGGAAAAAGAGGGGTTCGAGTACTGCAGGTCGCTTGAGGAGGTCCTTCTGTGCGGCGAGGTGGAGCTGGAAGAAAAGGCATTTTACCATTGCGATCGCGCCGTGGTGACAAAAACGGATGCCGCTGCGTTTGACAACCAGGATGACAATCAGGATGACAACCAGGGCGATGACGCGCCCGTTTCAGTCACCCGTGTCGCCGGAGGCTGGGGCGTGACGGAGGACGCGGCGGTTCCGGAGGACGCGCAGGCCGTCTTCGATGCGGCGATGTCGGGTGATGACAGCGTGCAGTATGAAGCCGTGGCCCTGCTCGCCACCCAGGTGGTCCGCGGGATGAATTACTGTTTCCTGGCGAGAAGCCATGCGGCATCCCCGGATGCCATACCGTCGTATCATCTTGTCTATATCTGGCACGACATCGACGGAACGGCTCAGGTGATGGACGTGCAGGACATTGAGTTCGGCTTGTGATCACGCCGGCTTTTACCGGAATTGAAATGATTTTGAATTTGAACTATAATAAAAGTTCAGACCAATGAACCTGTAACAGAAAATGCATTGTGGTCAGAAAGGGGAATACAAGATGAGATTGAAATCAGTCATTACCACAATACTTGCAGCGGCTCTTGTTCTCGGATCAGCCGTTCCGGCTGCCGCAGACGGGGAGAAGATCCTGAAGCTCGGCTGGAATAAGGACATCCAGACGATGGACGTGCATAAGACAACCGATAACTATGCGATCCCGCTCAGTATCTTTGACCGTCTGCTTGAAGTGCAGCTGAACGATGACGGGAGCACAGAGCTTGTGAACAGCATCGCGAACGAGTATTCGATTTCGGATGACGGCCTCGTCTACTCGTTTACGCTGCGCGACGACGTGAAGTTTTCGGACGGAACGCCGCTCACTTCGGCGGACGTGGAGGCGACCTTTACCCGGATGTTTACGCTTGAGGACAGCGTGCAGACCGACTTCACGACCTGCATCAAAGGCGCACAGGACATCCTGGACGGCAAGACCGATCAGCTGGAAGGTATTCAGGTTAAGGATGATCTGAACTTTGATATCGTACTGGAGACGCCGTTCGCGGGCTTCCTGTCCGTTCTGGCGACGCCGACCTGCTGCATCATGAGCAAAGCCAATCTTGAGGATGCCGGCTCCGACTTCGGTCTGGTTCCTGAAAAGACGATCGGCTCGGGCGCTTACATGGTCAAGGAATGGGTGACAAATGACAGCATGACGCTGGTGCGGAACCCGTATTACTGGGGCGAACCCGGCAGCGCGGATGAAGTGCATATCAAGGTGTATCCGGAAGCCGCTTCGATGAACATGGCGTTCCAGACCGGCGATATCGATATCCTGGACTGCGACTTCATCGATGCCGCCATCCTGGAGTCCACTTATAAGACGGCGTACGCGGATCAGATCGTTTCCGTCAACCGTCTCGGAACCTACTTCTTTATGATGAATACAAAGGTTGAGCCGATGCAGGATCTGAAGGTCCGCAAGGCGATCCAGATGGCGATCGACCGTCAGTCGATCCTGGACTCGATCTTCGGCGGCGCCGGCGTGCTGGTCGACGGACTGTATCCGGCGGGTTCGATCGGATTCACGGATGAAAACCAGGGCTGGCTGAAATACGATCCGGAAGGCGCGAAGGCCCTGCTCGCGGAGGCGGGCTATGCGGATGGCTTTGATCTCGAACTGGCGGCGGATTCCTCCGCATCCGAGAACCGCATGAATATCCTCCAGATCGCGCAGCAGAATCTCCAGGATGTCGGCATCAACGCTCACATCGAGAGCTATGACGAGTCCAGCTGGCTTGCCAAGAGAAAGAGCGGCGAGATGTCCTGCTTCACATCACCCTGGACGCTTGATTACAATGATCCGTCCAACCTGATCGATACGTTCTTCGGATCTCCGGAGGCGACGAAGGGTCGCTCCATCAACTATGAGGATACGGATGTGATGGCCCGCGTTGCAGCGGCCAGCTCGATCGTCGACGAAGACGAGCGCCTTGCAGAGTACGCCGCCCTCGAGAAAAAGATCGTGGAAGAGGACGCTGCGGTTCTGCCGCTGTTCTCGCTGCAGCATCAGTATGTCATCAGTGACAGGGTGGAGCATTTCACACCGCACTGGGCCGGATACAGTGATTTCAATGTGTACGGCGTGACAATGAAGTAATCGTGATTTACTGCGAAAGGCAACATTGATGAGAAATGGAAAGCAGGCTGCTTCGTGCAGCCCGTTTTCCTTTTCTTTCCGATTGCGGAAGTATCAGTTATTACCGCAGAGGAGGCATTTCCATGAAACGAGTCTTAGGACGGATCGCCGGTATGATCCCGGTGCTTCTGGGCGTGACGCTTCTGATCTTTATCCTGCTTCGCGTCGTGCCGGGTGATCCGGTGTCCATCCTGCTTGGGGAACACTATTCGCAGGAAACCATCGACCGGCTGACCCGGGTGATGGATCTCGACAAACCGCTGATCCAGCAGTTCTTCAGCTATGTGGGCAATGCAGTCCGCGGCAATCTCGGCGAGAGCTATACGATGAAGCGGCCGGTGACCACGCTGATCCTGCAGGCATTTCCCAGTACGGTGAAGCTGGCTTTGATGGCGGCGGCCATCGCCTGGGTGATCGGCATACTCGCAGGGATCATCGCCGCGGTCCGGCAGAATAAGCTTCTGGATCATCTGTTTATGGGCATGTCCCTTGCAGGTGTTTCCGTGCCGATCTTCATGACGTCGCTGTTCCTGCAATATGTCCTGTCTTTCAAACTGAAGCTGTTTCCGCTGACCAGCGACGGCCGTCTCATTTCCCTGATCCTGCCCGCGATCGCCCTCGGGTGGAACAGCGCCGGCAGCATCGCGCGTATGACGCGGTCCGGCCTGATCGATGTGATGCAGCAGGATTATATCGATACCGCCAAGGCGAAGGGACTGACAAAGGCCTCGGTGATACTGAAGCACGCGCTCAAGAACTCGATGCTGCCGGTCGTCACGATGATGGCGATCCAGCTGTCTTCGATGATGTCCGGCGCGGTCATCACCGAGAGCATTTTCTCGATCCCCGGGATCGGCCGTCTGGCGACGTCCGCGATACAGAACCGGGATATGCCGCTTCTTCAGGGAACGGTTCTCTTTACGACGATCATCGTCATCATCGGCAATCTGGCCGCGGATCTTCTGTATTCGGTCCTGGATCCGAGAATCCGCAGAGCTGTGTAAAGGTTGTGAAAAGGAAGATTCGTGAGAATGGAAAAGAAGACGAAACAAACCGGGATACAGTCCGAAGCACACGCCTCCGATATCGGCGAGAAGTACGGCTGGAAGGAAATGCTGCACCAGATGTGGAAGCAGAATCCTCTGGCGATCCTTTCGGCGGTCCTCATCATCGCCATCATCGCGGCCGCCGTTTTTGCTCCTGTCATCGCGCCGTATAAGGAAGCCCAGCAGGATCTGACCGCGCGCCTTCAGGGCCCGGGCATGAAGCATCTGCTCGGCACGGATGAACTCGGGCGCGACGTGCTGACGAGGATCCTGTTCGGAGCGAGGGTGTCGCTGGTTGTGGGCATCATCCCGTCCGTCATTTCCCTGATCATCGGACTGATCCTCGGGATGATCGCCGGATATTTCGGAGGGGCGGTGGATTATCTGCTGATGCGTCTGGTGGATATCATGCTCGCGTTTCCGTCCCTGCTGCTGTCGATGGTGATCATGTATACGCTGGGGCGGTACGCCAATTCCGTCATCTGCATTTTTGCGGCCCTGTCGATTACAGGCTGGGCGAGCGTGGCGAGAGTCGTCCGCTCCCAGACGCTGAGCCTCAAAGAGAGCGTGTACGTCGAAGCCGCCAGGTCGATCGGGGTCGGGAAGTTCCGGATTATGTTCCGGCACATTTTCCCGAACTGCATCCCGTCGCTGATTGTCCTCTTTACGCTGAATGTGCCGTCCTGCATCCTGTCGGAGAGTACGCTCAGCTTTCTGGGGATCGGCGTGCAGCCGCCCGCGGCGTCCTGGGGCCTTATGGTGAATCAGTCGAAGCAGTTTCTTTTTGGCATGCCGTGGCTGGCTCTGGCACCGAGCATCACGATCATGATCGTGGTCCTGGCATTTAACTTTCTCGGGGACGGCCTGAGGGATATTCTGGATCCGTATATGCAGACCAGGTGAGGGGGCAGTTCGGTATGGCGAAAGAGAATTTATTGGAAATACGGGATCTGCATACGTCCTTTTTCACGGATCACGGCGTGGTCCGGGCGGTAAACGGCGTTGATCTCGACGTGCCGGAAGGCAGGATCGTCGGCCTGGTCGGCGAATCCGGCTGCGGAAAAAGCATGACCGCCCGCTCCGTGATGGGGCTCATAAAAAGTCCCGGCAGGATTGAGAGCGGCTCCATCAAGCTGGACGGACGGGAACTTGTAGGTCTTAGTGACCGCGAACTCCGGTCGGTCTGCGGGGACGACGTGTCGATGATCTTTCAGGAGCCGATGACCTCGCTGAATCCGGTTCTCAAGGTGGGCCGGCAGGTGGAAGAGGTGCTTCTGGTGCATCATAAAGCATCCACAAAGGAAGAAGCGAAGAGGCTGACCGTCGATATGTTTGAAAGGGTCGGGATTCCCGAAGCGGAAAAACGGATGTCCGCCTATCCGCATGAGCTGTCCGGAGGCCTCCGCCAGCGCGTGATGATCGCGATGGCGATGGTCTGCAAGCCCAGACTCCTGATCGCCGATGAGCCGACGACGGCGCTCGACGTCACGATCGAGGCGCAGATCCTCCGCCTCATGAAACAGCTCTGTAAGGAGCATCATATGGGCATCCTGATCATCACGCACAACCTCGGCGTCGTCGCGGAGATCTGCGATGACGTCTACGTCATGTATGCGGGAAGGATCGTGGAGAACGCTCCGGTTTTCGAGCTGTTCGATCACAAGCGGCATCCGTATACCGAAGGACTGATGAACGCGATTCCGAAGATCGGCGGGAATCCGGAATTCCTGAGTACGATACCGGGCGTTGTCCCGAATCTGCTGCACGTCGGAGATGGCTGTACATTTGCGGGCCGCTGCGCTCACGCGTCGGACCGGTGCCGGGCGGAGATGCCCGCGCTCTATGAAGTGGCGGAGCATCATACCTGCCGCTGCTTCCTGGCGGAAAGAGAGGGACAGTGACGATGACGAGTAACGGCACAGAACGCGGGCAGGTCATCCTGCGGGCGGAGAAAGTGACGAAGGAATTTAAGACCCGGAAGAAGCAGTTCGTGCACGCCGTGTCCGATGTGGATCTGAGTCTTCATCACGGGGAGACACTGGCCCTGGTCGGCGAGTCGGGATGCGGGAAAAGCACGCTTGCCAGAACGCTGATCCATCTGCTTCCCGTCACATCCGGAAAAGTGTTTTATAAGGATCAGGAGATCACGAAGATGTCCGACCGCGATTTCCGGCTGATCGGGCAGAAGATGCAGATGGTGTTCCAGGATCCGTATGCAAGTCTCAACCCGAGAATGACGGTCCGCGATATCATAGCGGAACCGCTTGTGACGCATAAAGTATTCAGGACCAAACAGGAGACGACCGACCGGGTACTGGAACTGATGGAAAAGGTCGGTGTGCCGGGCGATTTTCTCGACCGCTATCCGCATCAGTTTTCGGGCGGACAGAGGCAGAGGATCGGAATCGCGAGGGCGATCGCGCTGGAACCGGAGATCCTGGTTTGCGATGAACCGGTCTCCGCGCTGGATGTCTCGGTGCAGAGCCAGGTGCTGAACCTGATCAAGCACCTGAAGCAGGATATGGAGCTCTCGACGCTGTTCATCGGGCACGATCTCTCGGTGATCAATTTTATCGCGGACCGGGTCGCCGTGATGTTTCTCGGCCGGATCTGCGAAGTGGCGACGAAGGATGAGCTGTACAGCCGTCCGCTGCACCCGTATACATCATTTCTTCTGGACGCGATCCCGAAACCGGATCCGCATCTGAGGGATCATCCGCGCCGCTATCTGAGCGGCGAGATTCCCAGTCCTGTTCACCCTCCGGAAGGATGCCATTTTCATACAAGATGTCCTTACGCAACAGAGCAGTGTAAACGGGAGGTGCCTGAGATGAAGGACTATGGCGGAGGGCATCTGGCTGCATGCCATTGCATCCGGGCGTGAACGCGGAAAGCCCTTTGGACAATTTGCGGCCGGCAGCCGGTTCTTCACATAGAGCACACAAATGGAATGTAAGATGACCTTATCATTCAGATCAGGAGGAGGTATAAAAATGAGTGGTTTTGAACCTGTAAAGGAAAAGCCCGGTAAGGGGGCAAAGCAGAACTTTATGGAAGCATACCGCGAACAGAGACTGTTTGCGGATGACACGACGCTGATCAGCGACAGCGCGTACAACATCACGATCGGGCTGACGATCGCACTCGGATTTGCCATTGATTTCTTTATGGCGTATTTCCTCAAGGCGCAGATCCTGCAGCTGCCGATTATCGGCGTGATTATTGCTTATTTCATCATGAGTCTGGGCGGCATTTTCGTCGTGCACAAGTCGACGAGCGCATTTGTCAGCGGACTCGGGTTCATCGTACTCGCAGCGGGGATGGGGCTTCTTCTGACCTTTATCCTGAATGAGTACAATCTGTCGTCCGTTTATCTCGCGTTCGGCATCACAGTGGTGATCACGGTTGTGATGACGATCTGCGGGACGATTTTCAAGGATTTCTTCCTCAGCATGGGGCGGGTCCTCATGATCGCACTGATCGTGACGATTATCGCGGAGCTGGCCTGCACGTTCCTTCTGCCCGGAGCACTCGGCATCTTTGACTATGCGGTGATCCTGCTGTTTGCCGGTTATATCGGCTTTGACTGGGCGAGAGCGCAGCAGTTCCCGAAGACGATGAATAACGCGATTGATTCGGCGGCGGATCTGTATATCGACATCGTGAATATCCTGATCCGTGTGCTTGAGATCGTAGGAAAGAAGGACTGAAAGGCAAGGAGTGAGCGAGGAAGCGGGATGCATTTTTATCATCGAAAGTCGGATCTTTGTATCTGGAAGGCGGCGGTGATTCTGGCCGCCTGCTTTGTGATGACGGGATTTGCAGGCGTGCATGTGCAGGCGGAAACGAGTGCCGCGGAGCTGCTGTATTCGAATCCCGTCTGGGATTTTCCCGAAGCCGGGATACGCTTTGACCGGCCGGACGCGTTTCTTGAGTCGAAGGGGACCACTTTGTTCAGCGGCGGGACCGAGATTCAGGTCGGGGACGGCGTGACGGCGACGACATTTTACTATGTCAGTATGCCGAAAGAAGAAGTGTATGCGCTGTTCGATCTTGAGAATCCGTCTGAGGAGGACATCCTCCGTTTTATGAATGCCCAGTATCTGATCGAGACGGTCTTCGGTATCGATGCGGGACGGGGTGAAGAGGAACTGACCGACTATCTCACGGGCTTCGGGTATGAGGCGTCCGGACTCGAAAAGGTCGGGGAAGCGGGTGATACTGTTTACTTCGCGCGGCATGCGGATCCGGAACTGGACGGCCAGCCGGAAGAAGAGGAGTACGCGGCCGATTACCTCGCCTGCCTTGAGTCCTGCTCAGGCTGTCTGACCTTTTATGAACCGGAGAATCCGTATGCGGCGGCTGCCGACAGGACGGTGCAGTTTGAGACGACCGATCTCTACGGGAACAGCGTGTCGTCAGGCGACATTTTTTCAAAGAATAAGGTCACGATGGTGAACATCTGGGCGAGCTGGTGCGGGCCCTGTGTCCGTGAACTGCCGGAACTGGAAGCTTTGAATCAGGAGTTTCTGGAGAAGGGCGGTGAGGTCATCGGCATACTCTATGACGGCAGTGATGAGGCTGCGGCAGAGGATGCGCGAGCGAGCGCCGAGAATGCGGGGGTGACTTACACGGTTGTGCTTCCGTGGGATGGTCTGGAGGACGTGTATCCGGTCCGGGCCTTTCCGACGACGTTTTTCGTGGACAGCGAGGGAAAGATCATCGGCGACCCGGTTGTGGGCGCGATGCCGGATCAGTATCGTGAGCAGATGGAAGCGCTTTTGGGCGAAGCGGAATAGAAGATGTGATAAAAAGCCGGGATTCTGGAGTAACCAGAACCTCGGCTTTTATATGTGCGGGAGTTAAAGAGCCTGAACGGGGTCTGACCCCGTTCAAGGTCTCTAACGGGGTCAGACCCCGTTCAGGGCGTTTAACCATACCCATATTTTTTGACGTACTTATCGTAGCGCTTGGAGACGTCCGCTTTCAGATCGGCCCACTTGTCAGGATGGCGGACGTAGTAGATCGGGCAGTCCTTGCCGGTGACGTCATAGTGGCGGATGACGTGATCCGGCGAGATCTCAAATGCGTAGCACAGCCATGCTGTGAGATCGATACACGCTTTGTACGTGCTTTTCGTGAATTCTCCGGTATCATCCGGATGGCAGCACTCGATCGAAATCGTATCGTGGTTCCTGTGATTGGAGGCATACGCGACTTCGCCGAGCGGCACGCACTGTACGATCTCGCCATCCGTGCTGATGATGAAATGGCTGCTCGCCGAGCGGCCCTCCTCACCGGTTTTCAGGCTCTCAAAATAGTTCCGGTTGTCCATCGCGGTCGAACCGGGCTGGTCGACATAGTGGATGACAATGTCGTTTACTTCATCGATCGGCGTCTGCGGCCGGGAATACTCGTTTGGCGTCAGCAGCTGTATATTCCGCTTCGGGCAGCCCTTGAAGAAATCTTCATCGTAGAAATACCGCTCCAGCGGAGAATTCCAGTGCTTCCCGGTCTCCGGATTGATAAAGGCGGACGCGCCGTCCGGGGCTGATTCGTCCGAGCCGGATTCAGCACTTGAGGAAGCGTCCGCCTCCTTGCTTTCAGAGGCGCTTTCGCTTTCACCGGTCAGCTCATCGATCACATCCGCTTCTCCGACAAGCACGGTCTGTCCGGCGTTCTCAGTCTCCGCATCCTGACGCGAGACGGTGGCGCTTTCGCTTTTTGCTGTGCCGGAGGAAGTGCCGCCAAAGAAGAACATACGTATAAAAATGAAGACCAGAATCAGAAGAACAGCCGCGATGCACGTTATGATTATTGCAAAACTGTTTTTTCGCTTGTTCATCAATGATCACCTCATATTCTTCACTATATCTGTGTTTTCCGGCCGCGTCAAGCCGCATACAGCCGTCTTGACGTTTACGGCCGCCAAATGCTATGGTTGATACTGTGAAAAGACAGGAAAGTATCGCAATTCCTGCGTTTCCCGTCTTTACGGACATAACGTTATGAGGTGAGGTCAGAGGAAATGAAAGACAGCATTATGGACATCTCAGAATTCATTATTAAAAATGGTCTGATCATAAACGGAAAAAATGAGCCTCCTTTTCCCGGCGCACTGTACATTCGGGACGGCAGGATTGAACGCGTGGAGCACAGACCGGATCCGTGCCCGGATAAGAGCGAAATTCCGGTGATTGATGCAAATGGCGCCTTTGTCACGCCTGGCTTTATCGACATACACCGGCACGGCGACAGAAGAGCGCTTCGCGGAATACACGGCGGGGACGGTGAGCTGCTGAACCGCCAGGGGATTACGACCGTCGTCAACGGGAACTGCGGCCTCTCGGTGATGCCCGCCTCCGGGAAGCATAAGGCGGCGATCCGTCTTTTTCTGGAGCCGGTGACCGGGATGCCCGAAAAGGGCGATGAGACCGATGCCGATTTGAAGTCATATTTTGCGGCACTAACCGAAACGAAGCGGACCGTCAATACGGGTATGCTGATCGGAAATGGCACGATCCGCGCCTGCGCAGCGGGCTATCACGCCGGAGAACTAACCCATGAAGAGGAGACCTCCATAAGAAGTCTTCTCGAAGACGCTCTGTCGGAAGGTGCTCTCGGGGTCAGTCTGGGACTTGGCTACGCCCCCGAGTTTGAGTATGACGCGGCAGGTCTTATCCGCGTCCTGGAACCGCTTCGCGGGACCGGGATCCCGATCGTCACGCATATACGAAGCGAGGGGGACGGATCTTATGAGTCGCTGGAAGAGGTGATC
>CACXFK010000065.1 GCA_902766945.1 uncultured Lachnospiraceae bacterium
GGAAGAGAAAGACAGTCAGGAAGAGAAAGACATCGAAAGCGGTTCCGGCCGCCGGACGGACGATGCCCCTGAAACCGGCATCAAACACTATAGTCTCCCGATCCCGGATTACCGCGAAAAATCATTTGACAGCTACAAATCAGTTCACTTTGAACCATAAGAACGGATGTCCGCTGTCCGTCTATCCACTTCGCCCCGTGAGGACAGAACATGACGATCGACCACATCGGCTACGCCGTAAAAAAAACAGACCGCGCGATTGCTTCCTTCGAGAAACTCGGCTTTGTCTTTGACGAACCGGTGAAGGACACGGATCGGAACATCGAGATCACCTTCGGTGCCCACGACGGCTATCGGATCGAACTGGTCATGCCTCTCGACAAGACCAGGCCGTCCCCGGTGGATGCTTATCTCGGCAAGATCGGGCCGACTCCGTACCACATCTGCTATCGGACGGATGACCTGGACGCGGCCGTCTCAGACCTGATCGCCCAAGGGTTCCGCGTCGTGATCGAGCCCGCCCCGGCTGTGGCCTTCGGCGGAAAACGCGTCGTATTCCTGATGAACCTGGGGCTCGGACTCATGGAAATCGTTGAGGCTTGATCAAACAGCGGCAGCGGAGGCGCAGACGCTCCCCTGTCCGCCCCATACGAGGTAATCGCATCATGCTGATGAAATCCCAGCACTATTCCTCCCTGCACAGCACAAGCAGGGACCTGTACGAACTGACTGATGAAGATGTCGAGCGGCTCCACGAGATCCTGCTGGACATGTACAAAGACCTGGAATCCGTCTGTTCGAAACGAAAAGTTCATCTGATCGCGGCGGGCGGATCCTGTCTCGGCGCGATCCGCCACAAGGGTTTTATTCCCTGGGACGACGACATGGACCTCTTCATGTTTCGGAGTGACTTCCGCCGTTTCCAGTCCTTCTTCGAAGAAGAATTCGGGGACCGCTACATCCTGCTCGCACCGGGCAGCAAAAACGGAGCCAACTGCTTCCTTCCCCGCATTTTTAAAAAGGGAACGACGATGCTGAACATGATCGATGAGACCGCGCCTTATCCGCACGGCATCTACATCGACATCAACATCATCGAGTACGCACCGGCCTCACCGGCGCTTTTCAAGGCCAAATCCCTTGCTGCCGATGCGCTGCGCTTTATCTCGTACAGCGTCTACTGGGCGCAGTATCCCAGCTCTTCGATGCGGGATTTCATGATGAACTCGGAAGGCGCGAACTACTACAGACTGAGGATGGCCGTCGGCAAAGCGTTCTCGTTTATGAAAGCAGAAACATGGTTCTCGCTCTTCGACCGCTTCGTGCAGGGCCGGCGCTCCGATGTGATCACGGTGCCTTCCGGCGCCAGAAAATACAAGGGCGAAAAGCTGCCGCTCGAAGTTATGCGTCCGCTGAAAAGGACCGCGTTCGAGGACACAAAGATCTTTGTGCCGGGCGACTATGACGCCTATCTGAAAAATCTGTACGGGGACTATATGAAGATCCCGGATCAGGATAAGAGAGAGCACCACCTGTGTCTGAAGCTGGATTTTGAGCACGAATAAAACCGTGCCGGGTAATCGATAAACAACCGATCATAAAAGGGGAGAAGCAGATATGGCAAATATCGGATTAATCATCGCAGGCGGCTCCGGCGCACGTATGCACCAGGATATCCCGAAGCAGTTCCTCACCGTCAATGAAAAACCGGTCATCGTGTACACGCTGGAGGCATTTGAACGGCATCCGGAGATCGACGCGATCGCGGTCGTCTGCATCGAAGGCTGGGAAAATGTCCTCTGGGCCTACGCCAAACAGTTCAACATCACCAAGCTGAAATATGTCGCGCCGGGCGGCGCGAACGGTCAGGGATCGATCCGGAACGGCGTCTTCGAGCTGGAGAAACATTTCGCGCCCGATGACCTCGTCCTGATTCACGACGCGATCCGCCCGATGGTCTCCTCCGAGATCATTTCGGACTGCATCCGTGTCGCCACCAAGCACGGAAATGCGATCACCGTGATCCCCTGCGCCGAGGCCATGATCGTGACCGACGACGGCGTCTCTTCCGACAACAGCTATCCGCGCGATCAGCTGAAGCGGACCCAGACCCCGCAGGCCTTCCGCCTGGGAGAGATCTGCGATCTGCACCGCAGCGCGCTGGAACAGGGCATCACGAACTCGGTCGCGTCCGTCACGCTGATGATCGAGATGGGCCGGAAAGTGTACTGCTCCGCGGGCTCCGAGAAAAACATCAAGCTGACGACCGTGGACGATATCGACATCTTCAAGGCGCTTCTGTTCGCGAAGCGCTCGGAGTGGCTGAAACCCTGACATTTGTGCTTGCAGGCGATGCAATGAACCGGACATTTGCGCTGACATGCGGTGCAATGAACCGGACATTCGTGTTTTCTATGAAAAATGGAGGCAGAGATGAGTATCTACGACAGCCGCCTGTGGACGGCGGACCTCGACGAAATCATCGGCACGCTCCCCGAGCTCAGTGAACTCGAGGGCAAGTCCGTCATGATCACGGGCGCGGCAGGCCTGATCTGCTCCTCCGTGGTCGACATCCTGATGCGCTACAACGACACCCATGACGGGAAGATCACGATCCTCGCCGCCGGCAGATGGCTCGAGGAGATGACGACCCGCTTCGGCGACCGCGTATCCCGCGACGACTTCAAGTTCATCGTGTACGACGCGTCGCGCACCGACAACGTCCTGAACGTCCCGTGCGACTACATCATCCACGGCGCGAGCAACGCCTTCCCGAGCATGATCGTGAAGGAGCCCGTCGAGACGATGCTGAGCAACTTCACCGGCATGAAATTCCTGCTCGACTACGCGAAGGAATACGGCGCGAAGCGCATCCTCTACATCAGCTCGAGCGAGATCTACGGCCGCAAGGAAGGCGACCAGCCGTACCGCGAAGGTGAGTACGGATACATCGACCTCCTGAATCCGCGGAACTCCTATTCCGTCGGCAAGCGCGCCGCGGAGACGCTCTGCGCGTCGTACGCGGACGAATACGGCGTCGAGTCCGTCATCGTGCGCCCCGGCCACATCTACGGCCCGACGGCTTCTCCGATGGACAACCGCGTCTCTTCCGCGTGGGCATACACCGCAGCGAGAGGAGAGGACATCGTCATGAAGAGCGACGGTTCCCAGCTGCGCAGCTACTGCTACTGCCTGGACTGCGCCTCGGCGATGCTGAAGGTCCTGATCAAGGGAGAAAATGTGACGGCTTACAACATTTCCAATCCGTCTTCTATCGTCACGATCAAACAGATGGCGGAGCTCCTTGCCCGCGCAGCCGGCGTGAAGCTTATGCAGGAAGAGGCGAGCGAGTCGGAAAAGAAGGGCTTCAACCCGATGAGCAACTCCTCCCTCGAGAGCACGAATCTTCAGAATCTCGGCTGGAAGGGGACATTTGACGCGGAGAGAGGCTTCTCCCACACGGTGGAAATCCTGAAGGAGATCCTGACCGGGCAGTCCTGAACAATACGGAGGAACCCGCATATGGCGGATAAAGCAAAGGAAATCATCTTCGTCACGCTTCACCTGACGGACGGAGGTGCGGAGCGCGTGACGTCCGAGCTGACAAATGAATGGATCCGGCAGGGCCACAAGGTCATCATCGTCCAGCTGGTCCCGGACATGTTCACGAACAGCTACGCGATGTCCGACAAGGTTGAATACATCAATTTCCCGCATGAGAGCAACAAAGCGCTCCGGAACCTGAACTGGGTCCGCGGCATGATCCGGATCCTGAAAGAGCACCCGAACGCGACGGCGCTCAGCTTCGCGAAGACGACGATCTACGTACTTGGCCTTGCGGAGCCATTTGTGAAGAACCGGATCGTGATGTCCGAGCGGAACGATCCCTACACCACGCCGAAGACCTGGATGCGGCGCCAGATCCGCGACCGCGCGTTTGAGCGCGCCGACGCCTGCGTTCTCCAGACAACGGGCGCGAGGGATTACTTCCCGAAAAAGGTCCGGAGAAAGAGCGTCGTGATCCCCAATCCGATCAACGCGACGCTTCCGGAGCCGTACGAAGGCGTGCGCGACAAGCGCATCATCGCGGCCGGCCGGCTTCATCCGCAGAAAAACTTCCCGATGCTGATCCGGGCTTTTGCGATGCTGCACAACGACTTCCCGGATTATCAGCTGGTGATCTACGGGAGAGGCGCTCTGGAAGAGGAGCTCAGGAAACTGGCCGACTCGCTCGGCGTCGGGGACTTTGTGTCCCTTCCGGGCTTTACCGACCAGCTCTATGAGGAAATGCGGACATGCGCCCTCTATGTATCCTCTTCAGACTACGAGGGCATGTCGAACTCCATGCTTGAGGCGCTCGCGATGGGCGTGCCGTCGGTCGTGACCGACTGCCCGAGCGGCGGCGCAAAGGCCGTGATCCGGAACAACGAAAACGGCATCCTTGTGCCGGTCGGGGACGCGCAGAAGATGTATGAAGGCATGAAGAAGGTGCTGTCGGATCCCGCATTTGCAGAGAAGATCTCAAAGGAATCCGCCAAATTAAAAGACAAACTTTCAGTTGAGAAGATTGCGGCCAAGTGGCTGCGTGTACTGTAAGCAGAGGAAGACTGCGGCCGGGCGGCCGCGCGTACTGTGAAAGGAATAACCCTGTGAACATGGGAAAACTCGTCCGTTACGCAACGGACAAAGACTATCGATTCAGCGTCAATGACGCCCACGGCCTGTACCGGAACATGCCCGACGACGAATACCTGAAGCGGAAATTTCACGCCAGACTCGGGCGCGATCTGGACCTGGACAACCCGGTGACCTTCAACGAGAAGCTGCAGTGGCTGAAGCTCTATGACCGCCAGCCGATCTATACGACGCTGGTCGACAAGTATGAAGTCAAGAAATATGTCGCGGACTTAATCGGCGAGGAGTATGTGATTCCGACGCTCGGCGTCTGGGATCGCTTTGAAGATATCGACTTTAACGCCCTGCCGGACCAGTTTGTGCTGAAATGCACGCATGACAGCGGCGGGCTCGCGATCTGCAGAGATAAAGCATCCTTTGACATTGAAAAAGCCGGAGAGCGGATCCGGGCTTCTCTGAAGCGGAACTATTACTACCGGTTCCGCGAGTGGCCCTATAAACATGTCAAACCGCGCGTCATCGCGGAAGCCTACCGGACCGATACACCGGACAGCACGGAACTGACGGACTACAAGTTCTACTGCTTCCACGGCCGCCCGGACTGCGTGATGGTCTGCCTCGACCGCGGGACGGGAGATACGAAGTTTTACTTCTTCGACCGGGAATGGCAGCTGAAACGCTACAACAAGAGAGGCAAAGCGGCGCCTCCGGGCTTTACGATCCCGAAACCGGAGGGGATGGACGAGATGTTCCGGATCGCGGAGACGCTGTCGAGCGGCATTCCTTCCGTGCGGATCGACCTGTATCAGAGCAGCGGACAGATCCTGTTCGGGGAATATACCTTCTATCCGCTCAGCGGATTCGAGCCGAACAGACTCCCCGAAGCGGACTTGTATTTCGGCAATCAGATCGATCTGAGCAAAGTAAAGAAAACCGACTTCCGGCACTAAACGTGCGAAGAAGTGAACGCGCAGAAGGACCCCCCCCGAGGAGTCAGGAAACAGAGGAGGATTCATGATGAAAACGATGGGCTTTGTGATCAGCCATAAAAACAATGAGAAGAGACGCGCCATCCTTCCGGAGGATGTGAAGAAGCTGAAGCATGCGGATCTTCTGTATTTTGAAAAGGGATACGGCGAATCGGTCGGACATGCCGATCAGGAATACATGGACGCCGGCGCCAACGTCGTCAGCCGCAAGGAAGCGCTCGGCTGCGACATCGTGACGGACGTCAAGCTGGGCGACGCGGACTATCTGGACGAACTGGAAGACGGCAAGATCCTGTTCGGCTGGGCTCACGCGGCGCAGGGCATTCAATTTACAGATAAATGCCTTGAGAAGAACTTCACCGTGATCGCCTGGGAAGAGGTTTTCCAGGACGGCCGCTACATCTTCTACCGCAACAGGGAAGTGGCCGGCGAGGCCGGCATCCTGCAGGCCTTCTGCTACTACGGGAAGATGCCGTACGAGTGCCGCGTCGCGATCATCGGAAACGGCCAGACCGCGAAGGGCGCGCTCCGGGTCCTGCACGGACTCGGCGCAGAGGTCGACGTCTACGGAAGAAAGTACGAAGCCCTCTTCCGCAAGAAGTTTACCGAGTATGACGTGGTGGTCAACTGCGTGATGTGGGACATCTCCAGAAAAGACCGCCTGATCTATAAAGAAGACTTAAAGAGGATGAAACCGCACTCGATGATCATCGACATCAGCTGCGACCCGTATCTGGAGATCGAGACGTCCCATCCGACGACGATCTCGGACCCGGTCTACGAAGTGGATGGCGTCCTTCATTACACGGTCGACAACACGCCGGCGATGTTCCCGTATACGGTGACCAAGGTGCTCAGCAAGGGCTGCGCCGAGATGATCGACGAAGTGATCGAGGGCGAGCTCTCCAAGTCCCTTCAGGACGCGATGGTGATCGAAAACGGCCACATCCGGAGCAAGAGCATCTGGAACTTCCGCGAAGAACGCGGATATATCTGCAAGTAATATCTGCAAGTAAAGCCATATGGGGTGCAGGCAGCACTCCTATAAAAGACATATGGAGCGCAATCAGCACTCCGTAGAACGATAAAACCTGGAAAGGGACGCTGATGCAGCTGTTGACAGAACTCAAAAATCTAGCCAGAAAGACCCCGATGGGGAAACGTGCGATCGCCAGGAAGCGGATCTACAGCCTCGTCGATTTCTGCCGCCTGAGCCCCGAAGAGATCCGGCAGGGCGAAGCAGATCCCGCGAAGATGCAGGAACTTGTGGACCGGCAGGTCCGGAAGCATACGAAGATCGGGAAAGAGCTGAACGACCGGCTCGATGAACTGGAGACCTCTCCGTTCCTGAAGGCCGGAACCGATGTCAAAAGCATGCGCACAAAGATCCTGTTCAACTATTTTGCGTACGGCTATACACCGAACGAATACCTCGTCTATGACCTGGAGCACATCTCTCCGGAGGAGCGGGCAGCCTATGTGTCTGACCGGGAGAGTGTCCGCTACGCATACCGGTTCAATGATATCTCCTCGATCCTCCTGTTCCGGGATAAGAGGGCAACCTATAAGGCTCTTCAACCGTATTTTCACCGGCAGGCGATCCCGATCCGGTCGGAAGCGGATTATGAGCGATTTCTGAAATACATAAGAAAGCATCCGGTCTTTGTAAAAAAGAGCGCGAAAGAGAGCTGCGGCCGCGGCGTTGAGCTGATCGATGCGAACGGAAAAAACGAGCGGGAGCTTTTTGAGGCCATCGTGTCCGAGGGCGACGTGCTCCTTGAGGAACGGATTGCTCAGAGCAAAGCGCTCTGCGCCATCAATGCCTCTACGGTCAACACCGTCCGGGTCCAGACGATGCGGACAAGGGACGGCATCGAGATCGTGTGGACGTTCGCGAAGCTCGGCCGCGCCGGTTTCTTTATCGACAATGGCGCCGCCGGCGGGCTTCTGGCCGGAATCGATATGAAGACCGGTATCATGAACACGGACGCCGTCGACGAATTCGGTCATCAGTACAAGACCCATCCGGACTCCGGCCTTGTGATCAAAGGCTTTGCCTATCCGGACTGGGAAGCCCTGATCTCAATGTGCAGGGAGATGTCCGCGTCTCTTCCTGATGCGAAATGGATCGGCTGGGATGCAGCCCACACGGAAAACGGCTGGGTGGTAGTAGAGGGCAACGGCGTCACTGAGACGATCGGGCCGCAGTCTGTTTATCAGACCGGCGTCAGGCGGAAGCTTGACGAGCTGGCGAAGAGGACGGAGAGCCTGTTCTGATGGTTTGATGCGGACTGCAAAAGACCGCTTCTTCGTTGACGCGGCAGTATAGACGGATAAGAAGGAGATGCATGGGATCAAATAAAGACACCGTACCCGGGACGGCTTCGCAGCCGAAAAAGATCGATCCCGCGATCGTGGCGAAAGCCGGACTGTGGTACACCATCTGTAATTTCACATTTAAGGGCCTGGCGTTCATCACGACACCGATCTTTGCCAGGCTTCTGACCAAATCCGAGCTCGGTTATTTCGGAAACTACGCATCCTGGGTTTCGATCCTGCTGATCCTGACGTCCTTTGACTTCGCCCAGTCGATCATCCGGTCCAAGCTGGATTTTCAGGAAGACCTGGATGCCTACATCTGGTCCATCCTGTCGCTGTCCACACTCTGGACGCTGCTCGTATACGGCGTTGTCTGCCTGTTTTCGGGCTTTTTCACGAATCTGCTTCAGGTGGAAATGAAGCACATTCACATCATGTTCCTGTACTTCCTGACCGTACCGGCCTACACGATGCTGATCACAAAGCACCGGGCCAAGTACAAGTACAAGACATTTGCCCTGATCACCGGGATCGCGACGGTCACTGCCCTGATCGCGTCCCTGGCACTCGTCTTCATCATGGAAGACCGCGTGTCGGGCCGGATCATCGGCCACTATATGCCCTATATCATCCTGGGACTCGGCATTTACATCCTGATCGTCAGAAAGGGAGGCGGCAGGCCGCAGGTCCGGTACTGGAAATACGCCATCGTGCTCTGTCTGCCGCTCGTCCCTCACATCCTCTCGATGAACCTGCTCAGCCAGTCTGACAAGATCATCATCACGAGGCTCTGCGGACGGGAATTTACCGCGATCTACACGATCGCCTACAGCTGCTATCACATCGCGACGATCCTTCTGGATTCGCTGAACAAAGCCTGGGCGCCCTGGCTGCTGGACAGCCTGCATCTGGAGAACTATGAGGACATCCGCACAGTGTCCAAAAAGTATGTGCTGATCTTCGCCGCGGTCGATATCATGGTGCTCCTCGCGGCGCCGGAAGTGATCCTGCTCCTCGGAGGAAGACAGTATCACGACGCGATCTACTGCATGCCGCCGCTCCTTGTGAGCTGCGTGATCCAGCTGATCTACACGATGTATGTCAACATCGAGTTCTTCAAGAAAAAGACATTTGGCGTGTCTCTGGCGACGATGGCGGCGACCGCGTTCAACATCATACTCAACTTCATCTTCATTCCGATGAATCCGGAGCGCGGCTATGTCATCGCATCCTACACAACGCTGGCCGGCTACATCCTGCTGTTTGTGCTGCATTTCCTGCTGGTGAAGCGGCTCGGCATGGGCTTTGTGTTTGATATCCGGTTCCTGATGATCGTCATCGCGGGCGCGGTCGGGGCGGCCTGCCTCGTGAATCTGCTCTATTCGCTGCCGGTTGTCCGATACGCGGTGATGGCAGCCTATATCGTTCTGATCGGGTGGTTCGCGGTCCGGCACAAGGATGAGATCCTGTCGATCGTGATCCGAAAGAAACGGAGGTGATGCGCATGACAGGTGTCCGAACCGGAATCAAAACAGGCCTCATCACGAATCGTCAGGTGGCGAACTTGTCGCTGATTTTCTATTTCACCATGCCGATGGTGAGGCTGATCATAAGGGACGTCGGCCTCCCGCAATATGAATTCCTGCTGTCTCTGGTCCTGACGTACTCGCTGCTCTTCATCGCGATCGCGGGCCGGACGGAGAAAATCAGAGTGCTGGTGGAGTTTTCGATCATCTTCGCAGTCGTCTGCTCGCTGCTGTCCCTGTCCCTGATCCTTCATCCGGAATACAACTACTGGTTCACGAGAGCGACCTACGGCGTCATGCCGTACGTGCTGAGGCCGGACAACGGCCTGTACGTCTTCCTGTTTATCCGGCTGGTGGATGATCCGCATGACATCCTGAAGGACCTCAGGATCTGCGGCTGGATCATGTATCTGATCTACGTCCGGCAGCTGATGAATGCGCTGAAGATCGGCTACTGGGTTATCGAGAGCAGCAAGGGCGAAGAAGTGCATTTTTCGTACAGCCTCGATTACGGCTACAACGTCGTGTTCTTTGTCCTGATCTTCCTGTACTTGGCGATCCGGTACAAGAAAAAGACCGACATCATAGGATGCGCAGCCGGGATCGCGATGGTGCTGCTCGGCGGCTCCCGGGGAGCGCTCGTCTGCATCGGCTTCTTCCTTGCCGTATACGTGCTGATCAGGATCATGGAATCACGAAACCGGAATTTCCTCCTGCTTCTGACCGTGATCGCGATCCTCCTCGCCATCGTGCTCTATGTGCCGCTTCTGACACTGGCAGCGGGACTTTTATCAAAAATGGGGCTGTCCTCCAGGTCGCTCTATAAGCTGATCGACGGCACGATCTCGGATGCAAACGGCCGAAGCGCCATCTGGGCAGCGGCCATCAGGATGATCAAAACCAAACCCATCCTCGGCTACGGTGCGATGGGGACCCGCCGCATCATCCGCAAATACCATATCGTCGGGTACCCGCACCAGCTGTTTCTGGAACTGCTCGCGGAGTATGGCGTCTTCATCGGAGGTGCCGTCATCGCGGTGATCGTCGGCGGATCCATCCGGATCCTCCGGATGCGGGATATAGGAGAATGGCGCTATGTATATCTGATCTTTCTCTCCAACGCGATGCAGCTGATGCTGTCGTACACGTACTGGCACAAGCATGCGTTGTGGAGCCTGCTGGCCATCGCGGTCTGCATCCACTACTATCGGAGACAAGGTCTGGAAAGAACCGAAGCTGCAAATGGACCGGCTTGGATCGATGAAAGGAAAGAGTTATGAAAAATCAACAGGGAAAAGTAATTGACGTCCGGGATTTCTTAGCCGTATTGCTCGAGTCATGGCGGAAGATCCTGCTGTTTCTGCTGATCATCACGCTTCTTGCGGCGGGATACGGCGCAACCAAGGCGTATAAGGCATACCGCGCCGACAAGGAGAAGGAGATCGTCGACCAGGAAGAGCTCGAAGAGATGAACCAGGACGCGGTCGAACTGGCTAAACAGGACCTGACGACCGACGAGATCGCGGAAGTCGACCGGATCAATAACCAGCTGAAATCCTATGTGGATTACAGAAATCTCCTCCAGGAGGATTTTGACAATTACATCCAGGTTTCCGCCGAAAGCGATGAGCAGATGATGGTGAGGCGCGTCACGTTCAGCCTTTCGTCCAATATGGAAGGCGCCGAAAACATCTTCGTCAATCTGGCGCTCGGCGTGGATGAGTACACAAAGCTGATGGAGATCCTGCCGCATGCGGACACCCTGACAGCGGCCTACAACTGCATCTATATGAACACGCTGTCCGGCAATGAGACGCAGGTGCTCAATCTGCCGAGCCAGGGCGCCGAAATGCCGGCCCAGTACCTGATCAATGTGGAAATGGTCGGCGACAGCCGCGAGATCTGCGACCGCATGTGGGAAGAAGTGGTCGGCCCCGCTTTCGAGCGCGAGGCGGAAACACTCCGCGGCATCGATCCGGATGCCGAGCTCAAGATCGTCGATACCCAGTATCAGGCCAATATGGCGAACTACATCACCGGCAAGCAGCAGCCGACCTTTGATATGATCCAGAAAGTCGACAATACGATCAACAACATCCGCAACAGCTACATCGAAAAACTGAGCTCCAAGCAGAAGAAGTACTACTCGCTGATTCATGACTCCGAACTGGCCAATCCGCCTGAACCGGAGGAGGAAGAAGTGGTCGAGGAAGAGGTCAAGAAACGCTACTACGACCCGAAGGTGATCGGGCTCGGGCTTGTACTGGGACTGTGCCTGTCCGTGCTGTACATCCTGATCCGTTACCTCATCAGCGACCGGATCAACGTCGGGCGCGAGATGGAGACCTATTACCATATCTCACTGCTGGATGTCTTCTATCTCAGCGCGAAAAAGACGGATTTCCTCACAAAGTGGATCCGTTCGCTCCGCGGCGCCAACTTTGAGCGGAATCACATCAAGGCCGACCTGGTCGCGACAGACGTTACACGGCTTCTGGACAAAGAAGGAACAAAGTCCGTCTACCTGATCAACACGAACATGAGACAGGACGACGCGGACACCGCCGGGAAGATCCGGGACGCGCTCCTTCGGATCGACCCGAACTGCGTGGTTTCGTACGGAGACCCGCTCGATGATGTGGACGCCCTGAATTCGCTGACACAGCATAAGAACGCCGTCATGATCGTCCACGCGAAGAGAACCGCCCTGCAGGATATCGACAAGCTGCTCGACCAGTGCAGCCGCCACCAGGTCAAGATCCTCGGCGCCGTCGCGATCGTAAAGACATAATGATGAAACGCATATTCGTAAAGTGCATACTGCCCCTTGCGTGTGTACTGATCTGCTTCGTTCTGATGAAACGGATCTCCGTACATCAGATCCTGCTTGGGATCGACGAAGTGGAGGAGTACGTCGGCGAGGATGCCGAGTACCTGCCGGAAGGGGTAGGTGTGGAAACTGTGACTCTGCAGAC
>CACXFK010000066.1 GCA_902766945.1 uncultured Lachnospiraceae bacterium
GCAGACTCTGACTGTCGGTGAAGACTTCACCTACAACGAAGAGACGGGCAAGTATGTCCTGACGATCGAAAACGTGGCAGTCGGCGGATACACCGTGACAGAAACAACGGTCCAGCCGGATGGCACTGTCATGACCGTGACCTATAGTGTCAACGGCGGCGAAGAGGCCGAAGGAAACGAAGCCTCGGCAGACGTGACAAGGGACGAAAAGACCACCGTCGAGTTCTCTGACGACATCAGGGAAGTCGGAACCCTTGAGCTGACGAAGACCATCGAGGGTGATCTGACCGCAGAGGAGATCGCCGGCGCACTTACGTTCGTAGTCTCCACAATGATTGGAGAAGGCGGAGAAACAGCGACGAAGTACCTCGGCAAGGACGGTGAACTCTATGATGACGAGCAGGTCCTGACGGTTGGAGAGGACTTCACCTACAACGAAGAGACCGGCAAGTATGTCCTGACAATCGAAAACGTGGCAGTCGGCGGGTACACGGTGACAGAAACAACGGAGCAGCCGGATGGCACAAAGACGACAGTCACTTATAGTGTCGACGGCGGCGAAGCAACCGAAGGCAACGAAGCTCAGGCAGACGTGACAAAGGGTGAAAAGACCACCGTCGAGTTCTCTGATGACATCAGGGAAGTCGGTATCCTCGAGCTGACGAAGACGATCAAGGGAGACATCACCGAGGAAGAGGCTGCCGGTGCCCTGACCTTCGAGATCCGGGCAGAAGACGGCCGGTATCTCGGAAAGGACGGGAATCTCACCGATGGGCAGACTGCTCTGACCCTTGCTGACTTCGAACATGAAGACGGCACAAAGGTCTATACGCTGACGATCGAAAATGCTGACCTTGGGAACTATACGGTGACCGAGACAACGAAGGATGTCGACGGCAAGGATGTCACTGTCACTTATAGAGTCAACGGCGGCGAAAAGGCGGAAGGCAGTGCAGCTGCAGCAGAAGTCGAGAAGGGAGAGACCACCAGGGTTGACTTCGAAGATGACTATACGAACAAACCCGAAGACGGGAAGGGCAATCTCGAGTTGGTGAAGACCATTAAGGGCGACATCACGGAGGAAGAGGCCAGCGGTGCCCTGACCTTTGTCGTAGCCACAACAGCTACAGAAGGTGACGTGACGGTTACGAAGTACCTGAAGGCAGACGGAACACTGAGTGACACAGAAGTGAAGCTTACCCTGGCTGACTTTGATCACGACGAGGGTTCGGACGAGTACGTCCTTAAGTTTAGGAACATTGGACTTGGAAGCTATACAGTGACCGAGACAACGAAGGACGTTGACGGCAAGGATGTCACCGTTACTTACAGTATCAACGGAAGTGAGAAGACGGAAGGCAGTGAGGCTGTAGCAGAAGTCGAGAACGGAAAGACTACCAGAGTGGAATTCAGGAACGACTACAGGAAGCAGATCGGTATCCTTGAACTTACGAAGACGATCGAGGGCGACCTGACTGCAGAAGAGATTGCAGGCGCGCTTACCTTCGTAGTCTCCACAACGATTGGCGAAGGCGAAGAAGCCGCGACGAAGTACCTCGGCAAGGACGGAGAGCTTCATGATGACGAGCAGGTCCTGACGGTTGGAGAGGACTTCACGTATAACGAAGAGACGGGCAAGTATGTCCTGACGATCGAAAATGCGGCAGTCGGCGGATACCTGGTGACGGAAACAACGGAGCAGCCGGATGGCACAAAGATGACCGTAACCTATAGTGTCAACGGTGGCGAAGAGACCGAAGGGAACGCAGCCGCTGCAGACGTGACAAAGGGCGAAAAGACCACAGTCGAGTTCTTTGACGAGATCAGGGAAGTAGGCTCCATTGAACTGACGAAGACGATCAAGGGCGACGTCACCGAAGAAGAGGCCGCCGGAGCCCTGACCTTCGAGATCAAGGCAGAGAACGGCAAGTATGTTGACAAGGACGGGGAACTCACTGATAAGAAGACCGTTCTGACCCTCGCTGACTTCGAACATGAGAAAGGCACTAAGGTCTATACGCTGAAGATCGATAACGTTGACATTGGGAACTACACCGTGACTGAGGCAACGAAGGACGTCGACGGCAGGGATGTCACCGTGACCTGCAGTGTCAATGGAGGCAAGAAGGCCGAAGGCAAGAAGACGGCAGCAGCCGTTGAAGCCGGAAAAACGACCCTTGTGGAATTCCAGAACGACTACACAAAGCAGACCGGATCCATCGAATTGACGAAGACCATCAAGGGCGACATCACTGAGGAAGAGGCTGCCGGAGCCCTGACATTTGAGATCAAGGCAGAAAACGGCAAGTATCTTGGCAAGGACAGAAAACTCACTGATAAGAAGACCGTTCTGACTCTGGCTGACTTCGAACATACGGCCGGCACAAAGATTTACACACTGAAGATCGATCATGTTGAACTCGGAAATTACACCGTGACCGAAACGACGAAGGATGTCGACGGCAAAGATGTGAAGGTCACTTACAGTGTGGGAGGCAGCGAGAAGAAGGGAGGAACAAAGGCAGCAGGAGCAGTTGAAGCCGGAAAGACCACAAAGATAGCGTTCGAAGATGATTACACCAACAAACCCGCACCGAAGAAGGGCAATCTCGAACTGGTCAAGACCATAAAGGGATGTGTCACGGAAGAGGAAGCGGAAGGCGCATTGACATTTGTGGTGAAGACCGAGGCCGGCAAGTATCTGAAGGCAGACGGAACGCTGAGTGATACGGAGACAAAACTGACTCTGAAAGATTTCAGCCACACCAAGGGTTCTGATGAGTACATCCTGAGATTCAGAAACATTAATATCGGCAACTACACAGTGACCGAGAGTACGAAGACCCTTGATAACAGAGATGTTACCGTCACTTACAGCGTAGACGGAGCTGCTATGGCAAATGGCACTACAACGTCGGCAGCCGTCAAGGACGGAGAGACTGTAAAAGTCGAATTCCAGAATGACTACACCATTCACATTGATGTTCTAAGGACAGATCCTGAGACTGGCAAAGCAGTTTCCGGAGCGGTTCTGACTCTGATCAATAAGGAAACGGGTGAAGAAGTGGCACGCTGGATATCCGGCAGTTCTCCCAAGACTCTGACCGGACTTTTGCCTGGAGTAACCTACACGATCCATGAAGAAACGACACCGGCCGGTTACGAGTCCGCACCTGACTACGAGATTGTGCTGACCAAGACCGGAGACATTGACACGGATCTCTCAGATGTCGTTGTAGATGAAAACGGCACTGTTCTGGTAACAAAGCCTGAAGACACTGAGAAACCTGAAAACGAGAAGGGCAGCCTCGAACTGATCAATATCCTCAAGGGCAGCGTCACGGAAGAGGAAGCTGAAGATGCGGTGACATTTGTAGTAAAGAACGAGTCCGGAAAGTACCTGAAGGCAGACGGAACGCTGAGTGATACGGAAGTGAGACTGACTCTGAAAGACTTTACTCATGTCAAAGGCTCCTACAAGTACGTCCTGAAGTTTGAAAACCTCGATCCAGGAAGATACACCGTGACCGAGACAACAAAGGATGTCGATGGCAAGGCTGTCGTCGCCACTTACAGTGTGGGCGGCAGTGAGATGAGCGAAGGTGCTGAGACAACGGCTGTAGTTGAAAGTGGAAAGACTGCCAGTGTCGAAATCCAGGACGAGTACACGAATCTTCTTCATCTTGATGTTCTCAGAACAGATCCCGAAACCGGAGAACCGGTTTCCGGAGCGGTCCTGACTCTGATTAACGAGGAAACGGGAGAAGAAGTGGCGCGCTGGACCTCCGGCACCTCGCCAAAGACTCTGACCGGACTTCTTCCCGGAGTGAGCTACATCATCCATGAAGAAACGACACCGGATGGTTACGATCCGGCACCTGATTACAGGTTCTCGCTGACAGAGACCGGATCCATTGACCCGGCTCGCTCGAATCTTGTGATAGACGAAGCGACCGGCACGGTTCTGGTCACGAAACCTGCAGATGGAACCGACGATGTTGGAACGGACGACGAGTCTGACGATGACGGAACGGACGACGACGGAACGGACGATGAAACGGACGACGACGGAACGGACGATGAAACGGACAACGACGGAACCGACGACGAGACAGACGACGATGACGGCGACGATGAAGCGGACGACGATGACGGCGACGATGAAACGGAAGACAAAGGAAGCACCAGCACGAGCAGAACGACAACAACTGCCGGCGGCGGAGTGACCAGAACTTCCACGACATCCGTCTCGACCGGAACCACCACAAGAACCAGCGGCGTCCAGACCGGAGACGATACCAATGCGGCACTTCCGTTTGCAGCCGGTATCGGGGCTCTGATCGCTATCTATGCAGTCCTTCGCGGGAAGAGAAAGAGACGTGGATTATAAGTGCTGTACTTGATCGTATGTACGCACTGCATCTGATGAAGGACAGATGAATCATAATTGAAATGGAGAAAGCCCAGGGAACGACACCACCACATGTCACCCGGGGTTTTCTTTTGTTTAGTGAAGATCCTGAAACGCGCATTTCCTGACTGGTTTTATCGTTCGCATTGTTACTGTCTGAACCGGATTCGAGGGATTGATCGTCAAAGTAAAGGAGGGAATTGTCAACTACCCACCCACTTTAGTGGGTGGGTAGTTGACCGAAACAGGTCTAAACATGACTGCTGACATTTTTTGGAAATACATCCCGATTATGTGCTATACTAAAATCTGAATACGCAGGCGGCTGCCTGCGGTCAGTCAGGTGCAGTCGGAAGACTTAAACGGTTCTGCCATTTGCCTGAAAGAGGCTGAGAAGGAGGAACCGGATGCACGGAAAGGATGTGCAAAGCGATGAATAAAAAATTCGTAAAGCTGATCGCCTCGCTGGCGGTTGTCTTTGTGGCCGGCAGCATACTGCGCAGTCAGCTGTCGCCAAACTCGGTTCTTGCACTTACGTTACGATATGTTCAGAGCGGAGACGGGGTCAGGTGGCTTCAGTTTCTGATGGAGAGAAGTCCCGAAGATTTTGTCCTCCTGATCGTCTATGTCTTCCTCTGCTTCCTTTGCATATTCCACATGATCAGGATCATTTCCCTGATCATTTCGATATCGCTGCAGCGCGGCGCGTCGACTTCAGACCATGAAGAGGTGGAAGAGTCGATGAGCTTTGTAGAGACGGATGACAGAAAGCGGTATATCAACCAGCTTGACGGGTATATAAAAAGCGGCCTGATCGGACATGAGGAGTACAAACAGCTGCTTCGGATGTATGACGAGGATCACGCTTCGATCAGACCAAGGGAGTGACCGCGTATGTCGTCTAAACTGACTTGTGCATCGGCACAAAAACTGATACGTCCCTATCTGGATGATGAACTGGGCGCGCGGGACCGCGCGTCCTTTGTCGCGCATATCCGCGAGTGCGAAACCTGCCGCCGCGAACTGGAAACGGCCTATATCGTGGACTATGCCATCCGCTATCTGGATGAGGACAAGATGGATCATTTTGATATAAACGGCCTGCTTGATGAGCAGATTGAAACCGGAAAGAAGCGGATGCTTTACCGCCAGGTGATGAGCGGCGTGATTTGGTCCCTCATCATCCTGATGGGGGTCATCATCGTGCTTCTTCTGATCCGGCTGATTGTCCCGGATCTTTTCGGGAGCATCATGGAGTTTGTGTCGTCGAAGGCGAAGATGCTGCCGATATCCCAAAAGATTACCGGCCGAGCTTAGGACATGCAGATTGATTAGGAGATCGATATGAGCAGAAAACTGGTACTGATCGACGGACACAGCATTTTGTTCAGGGCTTTTTTCGGAGTTCCGCTTACGATGACGGCGCCGGACGGCCTTCACACAAATGCGATTTTCGGTTTTTTGAATATTCTCGGCAAGGTGATCGACGAAGAGAAGCCGGACTATCTGGCCGTCGCATTTGATCTCCCGGAACCGACCTTCCGGCATGAGCTGTATGCCGCATATAAAGGCAACCGGGGGCCGGCCCCGGATGAGTTTCATGAGCAGACGCCGGTGATGCAGTCGCTTCTTTCGGACATGGAGATCCCTGTTCTGACCGTTCCGGGATGGGAAGCCGACGATATTCTCGGCACGCTGGCGAGGCAGGGAGAACAGCAGGGCATGACGGTTTCCGTCATCTCGGGTGACCGGGACCTGCTTCAGATCGTGAGTGAGCGGACGGAGGTCGTCATCCCGAAGACAAAAGGCGGGCAGACGACCTATGAACGGTATGATCCGGCCGCCGTGAAGGAAGCGTTCGGCGTGACGCCGGAAGGCTTTATCGAACTCAAGGCACTGATGGGCGATTCGTCCGACAACGTGCCCGGGCTGCCGGGTGTCGGGCCGAAAACGGCTGCCAGGATTCTGGAGACGTTCGGCACGATCGAAAATGCGCACGCACACGTGGATGAAGTGAAGCCGAAAAAAGCGATGGAAGCGATGCGCGACCATTATGATGACCTGATGCTCAGTTTAAAGCTCGTGACGATTCGCACAGACGCGCCGGTGCAGCTTGATGAGTCGTTTCGGCTCGGTCATCTGTATAATCAAAATGCCTATGAGACGTTCAAACGTCTCGGTATGAAGAGCTTTCTGAGCCGATTTGAAGTTAAAGAAGGAGAGGACAGCTCCGCGGAGGCCTATGAGAGCATCACCGGTCCCGGCGAGGCCGCCAAAGTGTTTGAAGCCGCCGCGGCTTCCGGGCACGCCGGACTTTCCGTGCTCTCTGAAAAAGGACGCGTATACGCAGCCGCGCTCTCGTTCGGGGACAGGACATGCGTCATGCTTCCCGGCGGGGATCTCACAGAGGCGTATCTCCTTGGATGCGTGAAGACGCTGATGACGTCCGGCGCGGCTCTCTCGGTGACGGATGCGAAGCATCTCCTGAGACTTGTTCCCGTACCGGATGAGGGCCGGATCTTTGACGTAGTCATCGCCTCATACCTGCTGGATCCTCTGAAGTCCGACTGGACGTATGATACGGTCGCTTCGGCTTATTCAGGCGTGAATGTCCCGTCTGAAGAAGAGCTGATCGGGAAGAAAGGCCTCCTTGCGGCGTCTTCATCTGAAGATTTCCCGGAAAAAGTATCTGTGCTTGCTTCGGCCTCGGCGCGGATCGCATACCGGACGGAAGGGCCGCTCCGCGGGAAGCTGAAGGACGCGGAGATGGAAAGGCTCTTCGATGAGATTGAGATGCCGCTTGTCTATGTACTCGCTTCGATGGAAAATACGGGGATTCTGGCTAGCCGGAGCGAGCTTAAGAAGTACAGCGATTCTCTTGGGGAGCGGATCACGGAACTTACGGAAGCGATCTTCGAAGCGGCCGGGGAGCCCTTCAATATTCAGTCGCCGAAACAGCTCGGCCATATCCTGTTTGAGAAAATGGGGCTCCCGGGAGGAAAGAAGACCAAAACCGGCTATTCGACGGCGGCTGACGTTCTTGAAAAGCTTTCGGCAAAGCATCCGATTGTCAAGGATATCCTGGAGTACCGGACACTGACGAAGCTCAAATCCACCTACGCAGACGGACTCACCGCGTTTATCGAGGAAGACGGCCGCATCAGGACGTCATTCAAACAGACCGTGACCGCGACCGGCCGCCTCTCGAGCGCGGACCCGAATCTGCAGAACATCCCGATGCGGGAAGAGCTGGGACGCCTGATCCGGAAATGTTTCTTCCCGAAAGAAGGGTGTGTCTTCGTGGACGCGGATTACTCGCAGATCGAGCTGAGGATCCTTGCCCATATGTCCGGAGATGAGAAGCTGATCGAAGCCTACCGGGAGGCAAAGGATATTCACAGGATCACGGCCTCGCAGGTGTTTCACATCCCGTTCGAGGATGTGACCGACCTGATGCGCAGAAACGCCAAGGCGGTCAACTTCGGAATCGTATACGGGATCAGCTCGTTCGGCCTCAGCCAGGGCCTGTCCATATCCAGGCAGGAAGCAGAAGCTTATATCGAACAGTATTTCGAGACCTATCCTAAAATCAAGGCATTTCTGGACGGTCTGGTCGCAAGCGCAAAGGAAAATGGCTATGCGGTTTCTCTCTTCGGGCGAAGACGTCCGATCCCGGAACTCAAAGCGGCCAATTATATGCAGCGGAGTTTCGGTGAGCGGGCCGCTATGAACAGCCCGATCCAGGGCACCGCGGCTGATATTATGAAGATTGCGATGATCCGCGTGTCAAAGAGACTGCGTGAAGAACTTCCGGAGGCCTCACTGATCCTGCAGATTCACGATGAACTGCTTCTTGAGGTGCCGGAGGCGATGGCGGAGAAGGCACGGGAAATCCTGAGTGAGGAGATGTCCCATGCGGCGGAACTGGATGTTGCGCTCGAAACGGACAGCCATATCGGCCGGAACTGGTATGACGCAAAATAACGGAGGGGCAGCATGTATATCATTGGTGTTACGGGCGGGGTGGGGGCCGGCAAGTCCGCCGTGCTGGATTATCTTCAGGAGGCCCACGGGGCCGTGATTGTGAGGCTGGACGACGTGAGCCGGTCACTTCTTGACGTGAACGGACGCTGTTACAGCGATGCGGTCCGTTTGTTCGGAGACGCTGTCGTCCGGGAGGACGGCACGCTGGACCGGCCTATGATCGCGGACCGCATTTTCTCTGATGAGGGAGCGCGGAAGGCGCTGGACGACCTGATCCATCCCGCGGTCAAGGAAGAAACGCTCCGGCTGATCGAGGAGGGCAGGGCGCAGGGATGCGGTCTGTTCGTAATCGAGGCGGCGCTTCTTATCGAAGACAATTATGATGCAATCTGTGACGAGATGTGGTATATTTATGCAGATGCAGACACAAGATGCAGACGGCTGGCCTCTTCGAGGGGGTACAGCGCGGAGCGGATCCGCGGGACGATGGCCGGCCAGCTGAGCGATGAAGCGTTTCGCGCGCATACGGATCTTGTGATTGACAACAGCGGGGAGTTCGACCGGACAAAGCGTCTGATCGATGAACGGATCCGGGCGATTGCCGCCTTAAAGGCGGAGGAAGACCCGGAGAATCAGTAAGGGTGTAAGATGAAATTTTGCAGCATTTCCAGCGGCAGCAGCGGTAATTGTATCTATGCGGGCAGCGCCGGGACGTCCGTCCTGATTGATGCCGGCATTTCCGGAAAGAAGATCGAGCAGGGACTGAACGGCATCGATCTGACCACATCGGATGTGGACGGGATCCTGGTCACGCACGAGCATTCGGATCATATCAAAGGTCTGGGTGTGCTCGCCCGGCGGTACGGGATCCCCGTTTATGCGACGAAAGGAACGATCCGCGCCCTGATGGAGACGACGCAGGTCGGGAAGATCCCGGACGGCATTCTGCGCGAGATCAAAGCGGACGAACCGTTTGAGATCGGAGACCTGACCGTAAAGCCTTTCGCCATTTCCCATGATGCGGCGGAGCCGGTCGGATACCGGATCGAGCACGGCGGAAAGTCGGCTGCGGTGGCGACCGACATGGGCTGCTACAATGACTATATAGTCCGGAATCTCACCGGACTTGACGTGCTTCTGCTTGAATCCAATCACGACGTACATATGCTCGAAGCCGGGCGCTATCCCTACTATCTGAAGAGAAGGATCCTGAGCGAACTGGGTCATCTTTCCAATGAGACGGCCGGACAGCTTCTCTGCCGGCTCCTGCACGACGGGATCCGGGAGATTTTCCTCGGACATCTGAGCCGGGAAAATAACTATGAGGCGCTGGCATTTGAGACTGTCTGCGATGAAGTGACGCTCGGGGACAACCCGTATCGCTCGTCGGATTTCCGCATTTCCATCGCGCACCGCGACACACCCGGTGAAGCCGTGGTCTTCTGACCGGCTGCAGGATGTTTCGTGCGGGATGCGCTTATGAATCTACCGAGACACAGAAAGAAGGAACGAACATGAAAAAAGCCATTATTACCGTCGTGGGCAGGGACGCAGTCGGCATTATCGCAAGAGTCTGTACGTATCTTTCCGAGAACCACTGCAATATTCTTGATATCTCGCAGACGATCACGGGCGGATATTTCAACATGATGATGGTCGCGGATCTCACCGATTCCTCAAAGCAGTTTTCTGAGCTGAGAGAGGATCTGAAGAAGACGGGCGAGGAGATCGGCGTTGTGATCCACGTTCAGAGGGAAGAGATTTTCGAGAAAATGCATCGCATCTGAGAGGCCGCTTTTTGGGGCCCTTTTTTATCTCATAGGAAGGTATCCGGAGGAGACATGATCAATATTTCCGAAGTCATCGAAACGAATAAGATGATCGAGAAGGAGAACTTTGACGTCCGCACGATCACGATGGGTATCTCGCTTCTCGACTGTATTCATTCAGACCTGGACACGATGTGTGCGAAGATCCGGGATAAGATCTTAAGACGCGCATCCGATCTGGTCAAAACCGGCGACGAAATCAGCGCGGATTACGGTGTTCCGGTTGTCAACAAGCGGATCTCCGTGACGCCTGCGGCCCTGATCGGAGGCAGCGCGTGCCGGACGGAAGAGGACTGGGTGCGTGTGGCGGAGACGCTCGATGCATGTGCAAAGGACGTCGGCGTGAATTTTATAGGCGGTTTCAGCGCGCTTGTTTCCGAAGGCATGACGCCCGCGGACGAGGGACTCATCCGCTCGATTCCGAAAGCCCTGACCGTGACGGACCGGGTCTGCAGTTCCGTCTGCGTCGGATCAACCCGGCAGGGCATCGATATGGATGCCGTTCGTCTGATGGGCGAGGTCATCCGGGATACCGCTTACAACACCGCGGACCGCGACGGTCTCGGCTGCGCCAAACTGGTCGTTTTCTGCAACGCACCGGACGACAATCCGTTTATGGCGGGCGCTTTTCACGGGGTGACGATGCCGGATACGGTGCTTCACGTCGGCGTGTCAGGCCCGGGCGTCGTGAAATCGGCTGTCGAGGAATGCCGGGGAGCCGGTTTTGAGGAACTGTGCGAGACAATCAAAAAGACTGCTTTCAAAATTACCCGTGTCGGCCAGCTGGTCGCGCAGGAGGCGTCGAGACGGCTCGGCTATCCGTTCGGAATCGTGGATCTGTCTCTTGCACCGACACCGGCGATCGGCGATTCGGTCGCGGATATTCTGAAGGAAATCGGACTCGAGCAGCCGGGTGCGCCCGGCACGACAGCGGCGCTGGCGCTCTTGAACGACCAGGTGAAAAAGGGAGGCCTGATGGCGTCCTCTTATGTGGGCGGCCTGTCCGGTGCGTTTATACCGGTGAGCGAAGATCAGGGAATGATCGATGCCGTCAAGGCCGGCGCGCTCACGCTTGAGAAGCTGGAAGCGATGACCTGCGTCTGCTCGGTCGGTCTGGACATGATCGCGGTGCCGGGTGATACGAAGGCCTCCACTCTTTCCGGCATCATCGCGGACGAAATGGCGCTCGGCATGATCAACCAGAAAACAACGGCCGTCCGGCTGATTCCGGCTCCCGGCAAAGGCGTCGGAGAGATGGTGACCTTTGGCGGACTGCTCGGATACGCACCGATCATGCCGGTCAATACATTTGACTGCTCGGCGTTTGTTGGGCGCAGGGGCAGGATCCCCGCACCCGTCCACAGCTTCAGGAACTGACGGCTATGACGACCGCTGCGATCATCTGTGAACTGAATCCGTTTCACAAGGGGCACGCCTGCCTTATCGAACATGCGCGGCGTGCGGGCGCTGACCGGGTGATCCTGCTGATGAGCGGCGACTATGTGCAGCGCGGGGAACCGTCTGTCATCGACCGGCATGCGCGGGCCCATATGGCGCTTCTTGCGGGAGCGGATCTCGTACTGTCGCTTCCGACGCGGTTTGCCACGGCGTCGGCGGAGACATTTGCTTCGTCCGCCGTGCGGATCCTGGATCTTCTGGGCTGTGTGGATGTTCTGGTTTTCGGGAGCGAGAGCGGGGAGATCGGGCCGATCATCGAGTGCGCCTCCATTCTTGCGGAAGAGCCGGATTTTTACCGGGAGCAGCTCAGAAGCGGTCTGAGGCGCGGATTGTCTTTCCCGAAGGCAAGAGCCGAAGCGCTGCCCGCGTTTCGGGAACTCCTCAGGGAACCGAATCAGATCCTGGGCGTCGAATACTGCAAAGCCCTGATCAGGCAGCGGTCCTCCATCAGGCCGCTTACGGTGCGGCGGATCGGAGGAAGTCACGATGCGGCAGTGAAGGAAGCCGCAGACGGGCGCATGGCGCCGGAATCCTATCTGTCCGCGGCGGCCATCCGGACCGCACTTCACAGGGGTGTCTCTCCCGCCATGCTCGCCGGAGCGGTGCCGGAGCCCTGTCTGGATGTGTTTGACCGGGCTGTCCGGGAAGGCGGAATCGCGGAACCGGACGATTTCCTCCTGCTTCTTCTTTCCCGTGTCTGGGCAGCGGAGGATGTGGAGGAACTCCTGCCGTATGCGGATGTGACGTGCGGTCTTGCAGGCACGATTCTGAAAAAACGAAGCGGTTTTACGAGCTGGAAGTCCGCCGTATCCATGTGCGCGTCTTCGTCCATTACGTCATCCCATATCTCAAGGGCGCTGCTGCATATCGCTCTTGGCATCAGGGCGGGCGGAGGCGATGACGTGCTCACCAGGGTGCTCGGTGTACGGGGATCCGCGTCGGACCTGCTCTCTGAGATCAGGACCTCCCGCTGCCCGGTGATCATCAGTCCGGCATCTGATTCCGGACGGCTTTGCCGGACGGACGGACTCAGGAGGCTCTTTGATGAGGAGACGGCCCTCACCAATCTCTATGAGGCGGTCCGGGCCGCCAAAATCGGACGGGAAGCCGTTCACAGCTTTTCGGTTCCGCCGGTGCGGATTGAATGAAAATCTTAAAGTTGTTCCGTTAAAAATCCACATCCATAAATAAAAGTATGGTACAATCTATTGTAATGTTGTTTTTTACGTGAAAGGAGTGTATGAGCATGGCATTTATTGATGAGTTGAAGGCGAAAGCAAAGGCGGATAAAAAGACAATTGTGCTTCCCGAATCGATGGATCAGCGCACCTATGAGGCGGCCGAGAAGATCGCGAAGGAAGGCATTGCCAACATCGTGATCATCGGCACGGCTGACGAGATCGCAAAGAACGGCGCCGGCTATGACCTGAGCGGTGTGACGATCGTTGATCCGTTTAACGATCCCAACAAGCAGAAGTACATTGACAAATTCGTGGAACTCCGCTCAAAGAAGGGCGTAACTCCTGAGATCGCCAAGGATCAGATGGAGAAGGATTATATGTACTACGCATGCCTGATGTGCAAGTGCGGCGATGCCGACGGCGTTGTGTCCGGCGCATGCCATTCTACAGGCAACACGATTCGCCCGGCCCTTCAGCTCCTCAAGACAAAGCCCGGCATCAGCAGCGTTTCCGGCTTCTTCCTTATGGAAGTCCCGGACTGCGACCTCGGTTATAACGGACTGTTTGTCTTTGCGGACTGCGCGGTGAATGTCGACTTTGATGCTCCGAAGCTCGCTGAGATCGCAGCGCTCTCGGCTGAATCCTTCAGGAACTTTGTCGGCGCAGAGCCGAAGGTCGCGATGCTGTCTTATTCGACAAAGGGCAGCGCGAAGCATGATGACGTGACGAAGGTGACGGATGCGGTCGCGATCGCTCATGAGAAGTATCCGGACATCGAGCTCGACGGAGAACTGCAGCTTGACGCGGCGCTGGTCGCTTCTGTCGGCGAACTGAAAGCTCCGGGCAGCAAGGTCGCGGGACATGCGAACACACTTGTGTTCCCGAGCCTTGAGGCGGGCAATATCGGCTACAAACTGGTTCAGAGACTTGCCAAGGCCAATGCGTACGGCCCGGTTCTTCAGGGTCTCGCGATGCCGGTCAACGACCTCTCACGCGGCTGCTATGCGGATGATATCGTCGGTGTTGTCGCGATGACGGCAGTACAGGCTCAGCAGGCCTGAGTATCCAAGAAAAAAGACAGGAGATTAGGAGATGAAGGTTTTAGTAATCAATGCAGGAAGTTCTTCACTGAAGTATCAGCTCATCGATATGGAGGATGAGTCCGTAAAGGCCAAAGGTCTCTGCGAGCGAATCGGCATCGACGGGTCCAAGCTGACACACAAGGTTCCGGGCAAGGAAGACTTTGTTGTCGAAAAGGATATGCCGACGCATCAGACCGCGATCGAACTCGTTCTTGAAGCGCTGATCGATGCGGAACACGGCGTTGTTTCTTCTGTTGACGAGATCGATGCGGTCGGTCACCGCGTCCTCCACGGCGGCTCCGTCTATACAGAGTCGATCAAGGTAAATGAAGACGTTAAGAAGGTGATCCGCGAGTGCTTCGACCTCGGACCGCTTCACAATCCGGCCAACCTCATGGGTATCGAAGCCTGCGAAGCCGCCATGCCCGGCAAGTCCAACGTCGCTGTTTTCGACACGGCGTTCGGCATGAGCCTGAAGCCGTACGCATACCGCTATGCGATTCCGGAAGAGTATTATGACAAGTACAAGCTTCGCCGCTACGGCTTCCACGGCACGAGCCATATGTTTGTATCCGGCGAGACCATCCGCTACGCGAATCTCCCGGAAGGCCATCAGAGAGTGATCGTCTGCCACCTGGGCAACGGCTCTTCGATTTCCGCTTCGGTAGGCGGCAAGGCCGTCGATACCTCGATGGGACTTACCCCGCTTGAGGGCCTTGTGATGGGTACCCGCTCCGGCGATATCGATCCGGCCGTCGTGCAGTTCATCTGTGACCATGAAGGTCTTTCCGTTGATGACGTGCTGACGATCCTCAACAAGAAGTCCGGCGTGCTGGCTCTGTCCGGCAATCTGTCCAGCGACTTCCGCGATCTGTCCAGTGCAGCCGAGTCCGGCAACGAGAAAGCCCAGCTCGCACTTGACGCGTTCGCCCATAAGGTTGAAAAGACCATCGGCGGCTATCTCGCCGTGATGAACGGTGCGGATGCCATCACCTTCACGGGCGGCATCGGTGAGAATGACTGCGCGATGAGAGCCAAGATCCTCGAGCATTTCGATTATGCGGGCGTGAAGCTTGATCCTGAGAAGAACAAGGTCCGCGGCGAGAAGTGCGAGATCTCCACTCCGGATTCCAGGATCCGCGTCTTTGTGCTTCCGACAAATGAAGAGCTCGCGATCGCCCGTGAGACGGTCCGCCTGTCATAAACGGATGCGCCGCTTTTGTTAACGTTTCCTGTTGACAAAGGCAGTATACCCCCTGTATAATGGTCATTGTGCGTTAAGGAGGTGTAAAAGATGTCCATTTGTCCGAAGAATAAACATTGCTCTGCACGGCGTGACAAGACAAGAGCTCATTGGAAGATGAACGCTCCGACATTGGTCAAATGCAGCAAATGCGGCGCTCTTATGATGCCGCACAGAGTCTGCAAGGCCTGCGGAACTTACAATAAGCGTGAGATCGTCAAGCAGGACGAGGATTGATTAAAAACGCAAGCATAAAAGCTGCCGCCTAAATTTTGGCGGCAGCTTTTTCACTAAGTGCGGAGGTTTCTATGGAGAGAATACGCATTGCACTTGACGCAATGGGCGGCGACAATGCACCGGCCGCTCCGGTTCAGGGCGCTGTCGAGGCTGTAAAAGAGAATGATGAAATCGAACTGATCCTTCTCGGCGACGAACCGACTGTGAAAGCCGAGCTGCAAAAAACCGGCTATCAGGGAGACCGCATCCGGATCCTGCATTGTACGGAAGTCATCGAGATGGCGGAACCGCCCGTGGCGGCGATTCAGAAGAAGAAGGATTCCTCGATGGTCCGGGGCATGATGCTCGTGAGAAAAGGCGAAGCGGACGCGTTTGTTTCTGCCGGAAGCACCGGGGCTCTTCTTGTCGGAGGACAGGTCCTTGTCGGCCGGATCAAAGGCGTTGAGCGGCCGCCTCTGGGTGCGCTGATGCCGACGGAAAAAGGCATGACGCTTCTCATCGACTGCGGCGCCAATGTGGACGCGCGTCCGACCTGGCTCCTGCAATTTGCCGAGATGGGGTCGATCTACGTCGAAAACGCTTTGCACATCAAGAATCCGACGGTCGGCATCGTCAATATCGGTGCCGAGGAAGAAAAAGGAAATGCACTCGTTAAGGAGACGTTTCCTCTTCTTAAGGACTGCAAAACCATCAACTTTATCGGGTCGGTCGAAGCGCGTGATATTCCGTCCGGAGCGGCGGACGTGATCGTGACGGACGCATTCAGCGGCAACCTCATCATGAAGATGTATGAGGGCACGGCGCATATGATCTACCGGGTCGCGAAGAAAGGCTTGAAGAGCAGCCTGGCCGGCATGCTCGGAGCGGCGCTCGCGATGAAGCCTCTTAAGAAAGCGCTGAAAGCGTTTGATGCTTCGAAGTACGGCGGTGCACCGCTTCTCGGGCTGAAAGGGCTCGTCGTCAAGGCGCACGGAAACTCCGAAGCGACGGAGTTTAAGGTTGCACTCGAGCAGTGCGCGACATTTTACCGCGAAGATATCAACGGCAAGATCAAAGAACGGATGGAGGAAGGCGCATTTCTCATCCGGGAACTGAAAAAGAAAAAGAGCGGGGCTGAACTCTCATGATGCAGTATGAGTTTGAATCGGTCCGCGATGTAACCGCGGACGTAATGGGCATCGAACCGGCAGAGATACGGGAACGCACCAGGTACATCGAGGATCTCGGTGCCGATTCCCTTGAGCTCTTTGAGATCCTGACGCGATTGGAGGAAATACACCGGGTCACATTTCCGCGCGGCGCCGTAAACGGCGTCCGGACCGTGGGAGATGCGGCCTTGCTTCTTACGGAGACGGAGTTTACGAACTGATGAACCGCAGAGAAGAATTAGAAGAAAAGCTGGAATACTGTTTTCATGACCGGACGCTTCTTCTGACGGCGCTGACCCATACGTCTTACGCCAATGAACATAAAAAAGCGAACTGTCCGGATAACGAGCGGCTCGAGTTCCTGGGGGACGCCGTGCTGGAGGTCGTCAGTTCCGAGTTCCTCTATCAGGGGCATCCCGAGATGGGGGAGGGCGAGCTCTCAAAGACCCGCGCCAGCATGGTCTGCGAGCCGTCCCTGGCCAAATGCGCCAGGGATCTGGGCCTTCCGAACTATCTGCGGCTCGGCAAAGGCGAGGAGCAGATGGGCGGCCGTACGAAGGATTCCATCATCTCGGATGCGGTCGAGGCCGTGATCGGGGCGATCTTCCTGGACGGCGGATTTGAAGAGGCCAAGCGGTTTGTGATGACCCACGTTCTCCTCGATCTGAGATCCGAGGATCTTTTTACGGATAAGAAAACGCGTCTGCAGGAGATCTTACAGGATCAGGGCATGCAGGTCGAATACAGGCTGCTGAAAACGGACGGACCGGACCACATGCGCACCTTCACGATCGGCGCGATCGTGGACGGGACGCTTATGGGAAGCGGCACGGGCCGGACCAAAAAGGCCGCGGCGCAGGAAGCCGCGAGGCAGACGCTTGAGAAAATAAACGCGCAAGGAACGCATTTCAATGTATCTGAAATCGATTGAAGTACAGGGCTTTAAGTCCTTTGCCAATAAACTGACATTCGAATTCCGCGAAGGCATCACCGGCATTGTGGGCCCCAACGGAAGCGGAAAGTCCAACGTCGCGGACGCGGTCCGCTGGGTTCTCGGTGAACAGAGCGCCAAGCAGCTCCGAAGCGGAAATATGCAGGATGTCATTTTTGCAGGGACGGAGCTGAGAAAGCCGCAGAGCTTCGCTTCGGTTGCCATAACATTTGACAATTCCGACCACCGCCTCGACGTGGATTACGAGGAGGTTACGGTCACCCGCAGACTGTACCGGTCCGGCGAGAGCGAATACCTGCTGAACAATACACAGGTTCGCCTCCGCGATATCAATGAGATTTTTTATGACACCGGTATCGGACAGGAAGGGTACTCGATTATCGGTCAGGGGCAGATCGACAGGATTCTGTCCGTCAAGTCTGAAGAACGCCGGGAGCTTTTTGACGAGGCTGCCGGTATTGTCAAGTTTAAGAAGCGGAAAAAAGCGGCGCTGAAAAAACTGGATGAAGAGCATCAGAATCTGCTCCGCGTGAACGATATCCTGAACGAACTGACGACCCAGCTGGAACCGCTCAAGAAACAATCGGCGGCGGCCAGAGTCTATCTGGATAAGCGGCAGGCTCTGAAGGAGCTGGATATCAATCTCTTTGTCATCGAGGAAAACCGCACGAAAGAACAGCTCCGGGAGATCGGGGACAAGATCGGAACGACCGAGCAGGACATGGCGGACAGCCGCGCCCGGTTTGAGCAGACGAAGGCCGAGTATGACGCGATTGAACAGGAGATCGAAGAGATCGACCGCCGCGTCATGGAGCTTACCGAGAACAGCTCGAAAAATGCCCTGATCCGCCAGCAGCTGATCGGGCAGATCGACCTTCTGAACGAGCAGATCCACACGCTGGAGATGTCCGGCAGGCAGTATGAAGAGCGCCTCGCGCAGATCCGGTCGGACCTGGCATCAAGAGAAGAGGAAATCACCCGAAGGGAAGCTGAGATCGAAGAGGCCAGAGAGGAGATCGCGGAAGTTTCCGCGACCGAGGAAACCGAATCCCAGAAGCTGGCCGAACTGGACGTGCAGATCTATGAGACGACCGAAGCGATCGAGCAGGCCAAGAACGACGTCATCGATATGCTGGAAGACCGCGCGTCCGTCAAGGGGCGCATCCAGCGCTATGACACGATGCTCGAACAGCTGGAGATCCGGAGATCCGAGATCGGCGGCCGTCTTCTCAGGCTGAAGGAAGAGGAGAACTCCTCGGGCGAGCTGATGGGCGGCTATGACAGGGAAATTGCCGCAGCCGGCAAGCGGCTCGAAGAACTGAGCGCTGAGGAGAAGGCCTGTGAGGATTCCCTCGCTTCCATTCGTCAGGAAATGGGGAATTTAAACGGAAAGCTCGATGAACTGACAACCGCCTATCACCGCGATTCTTCGAGGCTTGATTCCCTGAAATCCATGACCGAGCATTACGACGGATACGGAAACGGAATCCGGCGGGTCATGGAACAGAAAAAACGCAATCCGGGCATCCGCGGTGTCGTCGCCGACCTTGTGAGCGTCCCGAAGAAATACGAGACCGCGATTGAGACCGCGCTCGGCGGGAGCCTCCGCAACATTGTGACGGATAATGAAGCCACCGCAAAGTATCTGATCGAATATCTGAAATCCAATAAGTTCGGACGGGCTACATTTCTCCCGCTGACGAGCATCAAGCCGCGGACGCTGTCCCAGGAAGACGTGCTGCAGGAGCCGGGCGTCATCGGCGTCGCGTCAAAACTTGTCCGGTGTGACGCGGAGTACAGAAATCTCTGCGAGTACCTGCTCGGCAGGACGATCGTCGTGGACACGATTGATCATGCGATCATGATCGGCAGGCGGTATCACCACAGCATCTACATGGTGACGCTGCAGGGCGAGTCCTTTGCTCCTGGCGGTTCC
>CACXFK010000067.1 GCA_902766945.1 uncultured Lachnospiraceae bacterium
CCTTTAATGGTTCTCTGTTTTTGAATCAATCTGGTTGAATCATTTCGTATGAACCATGTTATAGCACCATTTGTTAGCACTGTCAAGCGTCGAGTGCTAATTCAATTGTAAAAAATCTATGAACAAAGAAGACAAAGGGGACAGATGCCGCTGCCGGCTCCTGTCCCCTTTATCATCTTCTCTTACATCGTCAGGATCACTTCATTCTCTTCAAGAAGCGCGGACGCGGGTATATAGTTATCCTCCAGCTTCTCCCCGTTCAGTTCAAGCGAGCGCCATCCGCTCTCTTTCCCGTCCGGGTTTTCCACGCGGATGTGGAGCACATGGCCGCGGAACACCTTCCGGATCTCAAAGCTGTCCCACGACGGCGGGATCGCCGGCGCAAGGCGCAGCCCGTCCGGATCCGGGCGAAGGCCCAGGATGCCTTCCACCGCGCCGACCATCATCGTCGAGGCGGTTCCGGTCAGCCAGTGCACATGGGAGCGCCCGAAATGCGGGCTCGCCTTCCCTTCCGTAAACTGCCCGTATGAGTAGGGCTCGATCTTCCGGATCTCGGCGGCCGTATTCTGGATTGACGGCGCATTCTCCTTCCAGTAGGTGAAAGCCCTCTCACCGTGTCCGAGAAGCGCCTCGGCGAGCACCAGCCACCCCTGCGACTGCGAGAAGATGCCCGCATTTTCCTTGACGCCCTGGTTGTAAATGACGGCAAGCGCGCCGTCGAACGCGTTCTTATGATAAGGCGGATCCATCAGGATCGCGCCGTACGCGGTATTGAGCCGGTCAAAAACAAGCTGCATCGCGCTCTCCGCCTGTCTGTCGTCCGCCACGCCGCTGATCACGGCCCAGCTCTGCGGGTTGAGCCACATATTGGCCTCGGCGGCCTCTCTCTCCCCGATCACCTCGCCGTCCTCCGTGAAGCCGCGGATAAAGCGGTCCTCGTTCCAGCACAGGTCATTGCAGAGCCTGCCGAACTTCTCCATCTCAGCCGAAAGCCACGCGGAATCTTCACTCAATCCCTTGAGATCCGCAAACTGCTTCAGCACTTTCAGCGCGTAGGTAAACTGGAACGCGACAAATGAAGATTCGCCGTTCCTGCCGAGCCTCAGGCAGTCGTTCCAGTCCGCGTAGAGGCCGGCCGGCATGCCGTGCGGTCCGAGATGGTTCATGGAAAATGTCACGGCCCGCTTCAGATGCTCGTACACCGTTCCTTCATCCCGGTTCGCAAAGGGCAGGACCTCGTCGAGGAACGCCATATTGCCCGTCTCGGACACATACTTCCAGACGGTCGGGAACAGCCACAGCGCGTCGTCCGCGCGGTAAGCGGGATGGCCGGTTTCCTTCACATAAGAGGGATCGTCCGGCGTGTCTTCATGCCCCGGGTTGTGCGTGAACTTGACCAGCGGCAGCCCTGCGCCCTGATCCACCTGCGCCGTGAGCATGAACCGGATCTTTTCGGCCGCCATTTCCGGATTCAGATGGATGATGCCCTGAATGTCCTGGACCGTATCACGGTAGCCGTACCCGTTCCGGAGGCCGCAGTACACAAATGAAGCCGCCCTGGACCAGATAAACGTCATATAGCAGTTGTAGGCGTTCCAGGTATTCAGCATCGTATCGAATTCCGGACAGGGCGTTTTGACCTGAAGTCCCTCAAGTCTCCCGGCCCAGACTTTTTTCAGCCCGGCGAGTTCGGATTCGCACCTTGAGGCATCTTCATAAGAGCGGATCAGCTCCTCTGCTTCCGCCCCGTTCTTCCGTCCCATCAGGAAAATGAAGTCCGCGCTCTCTCCCGCTTCAAGCGTCACGACCGAAGAGAGCGCGCCGCAGGTGTATTCATTGCAGCCGGGTATATTTCCGAGATTTCCGCGGAGAACGCCCTCGGGATTGCCGTAGCCGTGATAGAGCCCCAGGAAGCGCTCTTTGTCCCCGCACCAGGAATCCACTTTCTGCCCCGCAAGGGCGAAGATTCTCTCCTCGAGGGAATCGCCCTCATTCGCGCCTTCCGAAACGACGTCCTCCAGATTGCCGTGAATCTGCTGAAGTACATACTGACCGCCGAATTTTGTCCTTGTGATAAAACGGGAGTACTGCAGATTGACGGAGTCCTGCTCGTAGTTGCTGTGATTCGTGAACTCCGCGTACCCCGTCACCGTCAGGGAGCGGGTGTGCTTCGTCCCGTTCCAGACCGTCAGCTTCCAGACCTCGTGCTCACATCCTTCCGGCACGTAATAGAGCGCTTCCGTGTGGATCCCGCGGTAGGACGACCGGAACCGCGTATAGCCGAGGCCATGCCGGCACTCGGACTCATAGACGTCCAGGCTTTTCCCGACCGGCTGCCAGGAGGCCGACCAGACGTCCCCGTCTTCATTGTCGCGGAGATACAGATACCGCCCGGGCTGGTCGCGGCCATCAAACTGATAGCGGAGGAGCCGCCCGTTTGCGCCGGACCGGACGAAGCTGTAGCCGCCGGCATTGTTCGAGATCAGCGCGCCGTACGCGGGCGATCCCAGGTAATTGGCCCACGGCGCGGGCGTATCCGGCCTTGTGATCACATACTCTCTGTTCTCCTCATCAAAGTACCCGTATTGCATATAGCTCGTTTCCTCCGATCGATCTTTATAAACACCCTGTTCCTTCGCCGCCGGGCCGTCCGGCATCATGCACCATCCGGCATCATGCGCCGTCCGGCATCATGTCCCGTCCTCTTTCGTCACATCCTCAAAGAGTATACCGTATCCGCTCCCTCCCTGACAGAGGAAGTTTTCTTTTGCGCATACCGGTCAGACAGCCGTCGACCGCTCCCGGAACCCGTTTCCGACCACTTCCGACATCTCCGTCACGACCGTAAAGACGTCGGGATCTTCTTCGCGCGCGATCTGGATGACCTGCTGCGCTTCCGCCCTGGAGCACGCGCACATAAGGACAAACCGGTTTTTGCTTGTATAAGCCCCGGTCGCATTCAGGATCGTAAGCCCCCGGTCGATGTCCGACAGGATGCGCTCGGAGATCCGTTCGCGCTCCTCGGTGATGATGAGCACGAGTTTTCCGGACCCCATGCCGTACAGGATCTTATCCATCACGAAGGCCGTGGCAAACGAACAGATCAGGCCGTACAGAACCGCGTCCGCCTGCCTGAAGACCGGCCAGCCGAGCCCGATCACGATGACATCGATCACCATCGTGATCCTTCCGAAAGACAGGTGCGGATACCGGGCCTTCAGAGACATGGTCAGAAGATCCGTTCCGCCCGAACTGCTTCCCCGCATATAAAAGAAAGCCATCCCCGCGCCCATGAAAATGCCGGAATACAGAGCCGAAAGCAGCGGCGACCCCTGATAGGCCGGCAGCCTCGGAAAGATCAGGTCAAGGAATATGGTCATGATCAGGATCGTGCGCCCGGTTTTCAGGATAAACTCCCTGCCCACGATCCTCCAGCTGAGGAATATGAGCGGGATGTTCATGATCAGCGTCGTCGCGCCGATCGGCAGTTTCCACAGATGGTTTGCGATCAGGGAAAGACCCGATATGCCGCCGATCGTGAAGTCGGCATTTTTCGCAAACATGTAGACGCCGATGGAATACAGGATGCTTCCGATCACGTCGCTCGCCACATCCCGGGCCAGGATCCGATATGTTCCGCTATTTGTTTTGTTCATCATAGAGTTTCTCCGTCTGTTTCAGCATTCCCACAATCATACCATATTTCTCCGAAAGAAATATACAAACAGGGTGAATTCAAGATCCCGGTATGCTACTATAAGTCATAATTAATAACAAAAATACAGACGTCCGCCCCCGAAAAGGGAAGGCGGGCAGAAGGGACACCGATGAGCATCCATTACGACGATACCAGAAAACTGTTTTCCCTTACGACCGCTCACACCGAATACCAGATAAAAATCGGGCCGGAAGGCCGCCTGCTGCATCTTTACTACGGAAAAAAGGTCGGCGGATTCGATATGGGGTATCTGCGCCATTATCAGGACCGCGGTTTTTCCGGAGGCAGCCGCCGGGCAAAGGACGGTTCTCTCCTTGAGGAAAGCGTCGATCTGGCCGCCCAGGAGTATACGGGAAATGGCGTCGGCGATTACCGGATCACAAGCGTATCCGCCGTCTCGCCGGACGGAAGCCGGAGCGTGGATTTCTACTACCGGTCCCATGAGATTCTGTCCGGTAAACCGGAGATCCCGGGCCTTCCGTCTGTCCGCGGGGACGGCGCGGACGTGAAGACGCTCAGGATCACGCTGTCCGACCCCGTTACGGGTCTTGGCGTCATCCTCTCCTACAGTGTATTTGACGCCTATGATATCATCACGCGTTCCGCCGAACTGTTCAATGAAGGAAGCGGCGCAATCCGGCTTGAGAAAGCCGCATCTTTGTGTCTGGATTTTCCGAACGGCCCGTTTGAGCTGATCCATTTTCACGGCCGTCACTGCATGGAGCGCCAGCCGGAGCGGGTCCGTCTCACGCACGCGATCCATACGGTCAGTTCCAGGCGCGGCATGAGCTCTCATCATCACAATCCGTTCGTGATCCTCGCCCGTCCTTCCTGTACGGAAGAATCCGGCGAATGCTGCGGCATCATGCTGATGTACTCAGGGAGTTTCAAGGCCGAGATCGAGCAGGACCAGGAAGACAGCGTCCGGGCCGTCATCGGCATCCAGGACGAGAACTTCACGTGGGAGCTGAAAAGCGGGGCGCATTTCTGCACTCCGGAAGCGGTCCTCAGCTTCAGCGCGGACGGACTCGGCCTGATGAGCCGGCAGTATCACCGCCTGATCAGGGATCTTGTCCTGCCACCGCGGCATCGCGGGAAAAAGCGGCCCGTCCTGATCAACAGCTGGGAGGCGGCTTATTTCGATTTCGATGAGGAAAAACTGCTCCATCTGGCGCAGCAGGCTTCAGAACTCGGGATCGATATGTTCGTGCTGGACGACGGCTGGTTCGGCAAACGGAACTTTGACGACGCCGGTCTCGGCGACTGGACCGTCAATCTCGAAAAGCTGCCGGGGGGCATCTCGTCCCTGGCCGAACAGATCAACCGGATGGGTATGTCCTTCGGTATCTGGATGGAACCGGAGATGGTCAACGAAGACTCCGATCTCTTCCGAAGCCACCCGGACTGGATCCTTGCAGATCCGGGGCGCAGGCCGTCTCTTGCCCGCAACCAGATGGTGCTGGACATGGGCCGCAAGGACGTCCGGGACTATCTCTTTGACGCGATCGACACCCTCCTTCGCAGCGCGAACATCGAATACATCAAATGGGACTTCAACCGCTCTCTGAGCAATTTCTACTCCGCGGTTCTTCCGAAGGAACGGCAGGGCGAAACAGCCCACCGGTTCATGCTCGGCACATATGAGCTGCTTGACCGGCTGACAAAAGCCTACCCGGATCTCCTGATCGAAGGCTGTTCCGGAGGCGGCGGGCGGTTTGACCTGGGGATGCTGTACTATTCGCCCCAGATCTGGTGTTCCGACAACACGGATCCGATCGCACGCCTGACCATCCAGGAGGGCACGTCGTACGGGTACCCGCCGTGTACGATGGGCAGCCATGTGTCGGCGTCGCCCAACCACCAGAGCGGGCGGAGCACGCCGCTTGAGACGCGGGGCGTCACCGCGATGTGCGGCGCTTTCGGTTATGAGCTTGATCTCGGCCGTCTGAGCGATGAAGAAAAAGAGAAGATCCGGGAACAGATCGCTTACTACCGGAAGATCGAGCACCTGATCCGTGAGGGATCGTATTACCGGCTCGTCAGCGTCCTTGACGGCATGCCTTTCAGAGCCTTTGAATATGTGCTTCCGGACGCAAGTGAAGCGCTCGTCGGCATCGTGACGACGGATGCGGAGGCCAACGCGCCCTTCCCGTTCGTCACGCTGAAGGGCCTCGAAGAAAATGCGGTCTATCGTCTGGACGGAACGGACCGGCTCTTTTCCGGCGCCGCCCTTATGTACGGCGGAATAACCCTGCCGGTCCAGACCGGAGACTACCCCGCCGTCCAGCTGCTGTTCCGCAGAGAAGCCTGATCCGTCCCCGCAGTAGCAGCGCGGACCTTCGCGTCATGGACTAAGTGGGACACTTGCTTTGCCGTTCCAGTTTTCCGTCAGGACGCGTTCTCTGACTTCGATGAGTTTCCCGTGGTCTGCCAGGTACACCCTCGGCAGATCGCGGCTTAAAAAGAGACTGATGCCTTCCGTCACGGAATACGCGCCCGTCCGTTCAAACACGAGCACGTCCCCGGTCTTAAGACCGCGAAGCGGCAGCTCGCGGACAAGTACGTCCGCCGTCGTGCACAGAGCTCCGCAGACCATCCAGGCCGTCTCTTCCGTCCCGCAGCCGTCTCCGGCTCCGTTATCCGGCCCGTCCGGGGCCTGTCCGCGCACACTTCCGGCCGCGCCCGCCTCGTCCGCTGAAAGAACCGTCACATAGGGCAGCTTCATGCCCATCATCTGTCCGTAATAATTGATCTGGTGAATGCCGCCGTCCACGATGCAGTACCGCGCGCCCGAAGTCTGCTTCAGGTCCACGGCCCGCGTCAGATAACGGCCGCAGTAAGCTGCGATAAAACGCCCGATTTCCAGCGAAAGCGAGCGGTTTTTCTGCGTCTCTTCAAGCGCCCCGCGAAGCTTCATCAGCATCCCTTCGTCATCCGGATCCGCCTCGGACTGAAAATACGTCACGGGAAGGCCCGGCCCGAACTCGAACGCTTCAAGGGGTCCCGCCGTCTCCTCAATCCGGTCAAAGACTTCGGCCAGCCGTTCCGTTTCCAGCAGGATTTTCCGGAATCGTTTCTGCGTCCCCGAGAAATACTGCAGGCCGGTCACCCGGACGCCCGGATACATTCCGGCCTCGCTCTTAAGCCTCCGGATCGTCTCCTCATCCATCCCGAACTGATTGCCGGACGACAGCCTGAGCAGCACGGGGATCACACAGCCTGCCGCGCGCGCCGCGCTGTTCAGCAGATCCATCTGCTGCACGGATTCGACGGTATAGAGCGCTTTGTCACCGTAGTGCCCGACGATTTCGGTGTACTCAACGGGATCTTTATAGACGCCGGACAGCACCATTTTCTCAGCCGGCACCCGCAGCGACCGGCAGATTCTCTCCTCCCCCGGGGAGCAGACTTCAAATCCGTCCACTTCGGGAATCAGCGTCTCCACAAGAAACGGGTTCGCCTTGACCGCATACAAAACGCGGATCCGGCTGCCCAGAGTGTCCTTTATAAACCGCACGCGCCGGACCGCCTCGTCGGCCGCGAACACGTACGCCGGCGTGACCGCCTGTTTCAGTATGTCCTGTTCCATCTTCTCTCCTTCAAAGCCC
>CACXFK010000068.1 GCA_902766945.1 uncultured Lachnospiraceae bacterium
CGATGAGCGCGGCGGCGATGCCGATCAGCGCCCCGACGATGACTTCGGGGAGCGTGTGGCCGAGCAGCTCTTTGTAGTGGGGGAGCTATCTGCTGTATTCGTCGCCTTTGTCTGCGCGCTCCTTAATAAAATGGTTCAGCACCTTGCTCTGTTCGCCCGTGATGTAGCGCACGTTCAGGGCATCGTAGACAACCATGATCATAAAGAAAAAAGCCATCGGGAATTCAAATCCGTGTGTTCCGTGGACAAGCGCGGTTTCGAGTGCGAGAGCCATCGTCGTGGCCGTATGGGAACTCGGCATGCCGCCCCCGGTCAGAAGCCGGTCGATCGGCGCGTGCCGGACCAGCTGGATGACAAGCTTGCACAGCTGTGCCAGAAGCCAGCCGGAAGCCGCTGCAAGGAACAGCGGGTTCGTGAAAAAATCCAGGATCAATTTGCCTGCCATGTCCGGACCTCCTTTCAGGCGCCGGCGCCGGATTTTTCGGGCGGATCCAAGGCGGCAATCCGCTTCAGGATCCCGGCGCAGGCCTCCATTTCCTGAATGGAAGCGAATTCAAAGCGCCCGTGGAAGTTGTAGCCGCCGGTGCAGAGGTTGGGGCAGGGGATGCCCTCGTACGTCAGTTTGGCGCCGTCGGTTCCGCCGCGGATCGGCCGCACGACCGGCTCGATGCCGAGCTGCTTCATCGCATCTTTTGCGCGGTCGATGAGTTCCATATGGTCCCGCATCGGAATCGCCATATTGTAGTACTGATCCTTTATCGACAGGCGGAGGACGCCGTCGCCGTATTTTTCGGACAGATAGTCCGCGATGCGCATGGCCGTCTTTTTCCGGCCGTCAAATTTCGCCTCGTCATGATCGCGGATGATGAAGCGGAGCGTCGCGCTTTCACAATCTCCTTCGATCGAATCCACATAGTAAAATCCTTCATAGCCTTCTGTGTGCCACGGGACTTCCGCGGGCGGAAGCATCGAATGGTATTCCATCGCGATGGCGGCGGCATGAAGCATCTTGTTTTTGGCGTCTCCCGGGTGCACGCTCCGGCCGGTGACTTCGACTTTGGCGGCGGCCGCATTGAAGCATTCGTATTCCAGCTCGCCCAGCTTTCCTCCGTCTACCGTGTAAGCCTCCCGGGCACGGAAGTGTTCCGGATCAAAAAAGTCCGTTCCGCTTCCGACTTCCTCATCCGGGGTGAAGGCGATCGAGACCGCCCTGTGACGGAACTCGGGGTGAGCGGCGCAGAAAGCGGCGAGACTCATGATTTCGGCGACGCCGGCTTTGTCATCCGCGCCGAGAAGCGTCGTTCCGTCCGTCACGATCAGATCTTCTCCGACGTGGGAGAGGAGCTCCGGAAATGCGGACGGCGTCAGGCGGATCGGGCCATTTTCATTGAGAAGGATGTCGCCTCCGTCATACTGTTCGACGATGCGCGGCTTCACGCCGCAGCCGCTTGCAGCGGGGGAGGTGTCCATATGGGCGACAAATCCGATGGCCGGTTCCGCGCCCGGAATCTCCGCATATACATAGCAGTGCTCTTCGTCGTAATGGGCGGCATAGCCCATCGCCTTGAGTTCGCTGAACAGAAGCTGTGCCAGATCGCGCTGCCTGGCAGTGGAAGGAACCTGTCCCGCCTCGTCCGCGGACTGCGTGTCGATGCGCACATAGTTCAGGAATCTTGTGATCAGATCTTCGTTGGTTATCATGGCTTTTCTCCGGTTTCATGTTTTGTCTGGCGTACGGGCAGAGAGTTTATGCATTGTCTGACGTACGGGTACGGATCCTTGCTTCAGGATGGATCTGCGGCTGCTTCGGATTCCTGCACGGCCGGTGTCTCCGCCGTTTTGGTCACATCGTATTTCTCATAGAAGTGATTGTAAATGGCGCTGTACTGTTCTTCGCTCAGTTCCTCCGCTTTTGCGGAGTGGATGTGGAGATCCACATGCTCCTGATATTCATGGCGGATTGCGCCGGACAAGGCTACACAGTGGGACGCGATCCGCTCAAAGCTGTTGAGCAGCTCGTTGAAGACTTCTCCCTGTTTCAGATCGCACTCGCCCTTGCTGAGCCGGATGATATGTCCGGCTTTCAGTGTCTCGCAGAGGTCATTGACCACTGCGGCGAGCGGCTTGATCTGCATCGCGATATGGAGGTCATGGTCCTGGAAGCAGCGCATCGTGCTGCCCACGATTTCACGGATCGCTTCGATCACAATCTGCAGGTCGTGCACCGCGCTGGGTGAGAACGTGATGCTTTCTTCCTGAATCTGATTTGTCACGCGGGCGATGTTGGAGGCATAGTCACCGATCCGCTCAAGGTCTCCGATCGCGCGCAGATTGAGCGTGACCTGATGCGTCTGCTGGGTGGTCAGTTCCCGTTTGGAGAGCATCATCAGGTAATCGCCGGTCTTCGATTCGTATTTATCGATCAGGTCTTCCTTGCGCTGCACCTTTTCGAATCTCTTCTGCGAATAATCGAAGATCAGACTCAGTGCGCGGCTTGTATTTTTCCGGACCTTGCGGGACATGCCCGCGATCACGCGGTTCACCTGGCCGAGTGCGAGGGCCGGTGAGATCAGCAGACGCTCTTCAAGCAGGTCGAAGTCCGCGCTGTCCGCGATATCTTCGAGATCTTCCGCGGTGTCCTTGATGAGAAGCATCGCGAGCTTCTCAATCTTCGGGATAAACGGGAAGAGGATGCAGACCGTCGCGATCCGGAAGATGGAGTTGACGGCGGCGATGATGACCGGGTTGACGGTCATGCCCATGAACGGGAAGTGCACCACGGCGTTGACGGCGTAGAAGATAGCGCCCCACAGCACCATTCCGAACAGGTCATCGAGAAGATAGATCAGGGCTGTGCGCCGGCCGTTCTTGTTGGCTCCGATCGATGAGATGAGAACCGGGCAGGCAGCGCCGACACCGATACCGAGGATGATCGGGAAAGCCGTCGCAAAGGTGAGCGCGCCGGTCACGGAGAGCGCCTGAAGGATACCGATTGAAGCCGATGCGCTCTGCAGGATCGCCGTCATGACGATACCGAGAAGCATGCCGGGGATCGGACTTGAGAACATGGTCATCGTGTTCATGAACGCGCTGCTCTCTTTGAGCGGAGCGACGGCGCTGCTCATCATCTGCATGCCGACCATGAGGATCGCGAAACCGAGCATGATGTTGCCCAGGTTTTTGGTGGAGCTGTGCTTGGCCAGCATGCGCAGCAGCGTGCCTGCGATCGCCACGACCGCCGCGATGGTGGCAGAGGAGAGAAGAGAGGCGATGCCGCTTGAACCGCCGATATACGAAAGACACAGGATCCAGCCTGTGATGCTTGTTCCGATATTGGCGCCCATGATGATACCGATTGCCTGGCGGAGTTTCATCATGCCGGAATTGACGAAACCGATGACCATCACCGTCGTCGCGGAAGAGGACTGGATGACGGATGTCACACCGGTTCCGAGCAGGACGCCTTTGATCGGCGTGCTGGTCATTTTATAAAGAAATGCCTCGAGTTTGTCGCCGGCGACGCTTTTCAGACCGTCACCCATCAGCGACATACCGTAGAGGAAGAGCGCGACACCGCAAAGAAGCGACAAAATCATGGAAATGACAGCCATGGCGGGTTCTCCTTCTGATGTTTTTTGCTGAACCATTTTGTATTGTATCATATTCGGAGAGATGTTTGTCATTATATATCATGAAAACAGACAGGCTTGCATTTGCGCACATTTTTTCATATTGTAGAGGGAGACAAGGGCAAAACTGTCGAAGAAGACAGGGAAAAACTGTCGAAGAAGACAGGGAAAAGGAGGCGCTCTTTTATGAAAAGCATGCGCGACCGCTATTTTGAGAATTTTGAAAAAATCCAGACGCCGGCGGACAACCGGCTCGGATTCAAGACGGAATACCGGTATAAAGGGCTCTGGTACGCCTGGGATTGCGGGGAGAGCGAACTGAGACGGGAGAAGGCGGTTCTTCTCATCGCAGAAGCCATCAGCGCGATCCTCTACATCATCGCCGCGACGAGGCGGGTGGAGTTCAACGCGCTCCGCATCACGGCCGGATTTGCCGTCGTCTCCATCGTCCCGTTCCTCGGGGAGCTCTGGGGCGTCATCCGCTTTACGTTCATAAAGCAGCCGATGATGGTGATGGACTTCAACGAGATCCGCGACTGCATCCAGATCGGAACCGTCGTCCGCGTCATCCTCCTTGCGGCTGCCGTGCTCACAGGCCTCTTCACGCTGATCTTCCAGGGGCATATGAGCCTGCCCGATGCCCTGACCATCCTTGCGCATGTGCTGACGGCCGGGGTCTCCGTGTTCATTTTCCTGCGCTACAGAAAGCTGAACTTCCGGATCCTGCGGAACGTCAGTGGGAAAGCCGGGCCGGAGGTGTGATTAAAGAACCTTAACGGGGTCTGACCCCGTTAGGTAAACTAAATCATCCTTAAGGTCCGCTGATCCCGTTAAATGTGCTGAACAGCACGATGAAATTTTGTGCATCCATGAAAAAAAGCTTGCGAAACAAGTACCCGTCTGTGCTATAATCGGCAGCGGACAGGGAAAAAGCCTGCCCGAAGGCTCCCGCTGTGACGGA
>CACXFK010000069.1 GCA_902766945.1 uncultured Lachnospiraceae bacterium
CGCGGCTGACGCACCCTGGGTGCTGCCTGCTGTCTGGGCCGAGATGCCTGCGCTGCCGCCCACCAGCGTATTTCCTGCAATTCCATCCAATGCGCGCTGTGTCTCAGCGGCAACGTCGCTTTCTGTCTTCTGTGTCGTATTTGTTGTTGTATTATTTGTCGTATTGCTGTCGGTACTGTTTTGCGCAGTTGTCTGAGTCTGCCCGGACGCTGTACCGGCAGCCGTACTTTCCGCATTCGCGGAAGCGGTCGACTCCACGGCTGACTCTGTGGCTGCGGTGCTGGCGGTCGATTCGGCTGCAGATGGAGCCTCCTCCGTATTTCTTTCCGGTTCCGGCTCCGTCCATTCTTCCTCCCAGTATCCGTCATCCTCTTCATAGTACTCATCCCAGGACGGATCGTAGTCATCATAAACGCCTTCATCGACCCACTGGCTGAGTTCATCATCCGTCATCTCCGGCTCATCCACCCATGCTTCGTCATATTCTTCAGCGGATACGGCCACCGCAAATGCCGGCAGGCCTGATGACGTCAGCGCCATCACGCCCGCGGTCAGGCACGCTACGATCGTTTTATTCATCATATTCACTCTCGCTTTCTTAACCATGGTTGCAGGTTCCAGATAGTTCTATTGTCGCATAAATATCCGCAATGGGCAAGAAGTGACGCACATTCATCATGACGGGCGTGAGTCCTTTCAGAGCCGGACGTTCCGGACAAAAAGGGGCGTGCTTTTTGTCTTATGGGAAATCCGGAGGAATTTCCCATAAGACAAAAACATCCCCTGCCGGGAACGGCAGGGGATGGATAAAGAACGATCTGCACAAAGGGAAACAGCTGCCGGAGAGTCCCCGTTCTGTCCCGGAGAATCTCACATTGTACTCCTGACCGCAAGGAGGCGCATCGAATTCAGGATGCACAGCACCGCGACTCCGACGTCTGCAAAGACGGCGGCCCACATATTGGCGATGCCCAGAGCACCGAGCAGTAAAATCAGCAGTTTCACGCCGATCGCGAACGCAATATTCTGTTTGGAGATGCGAACGGTCATCCGGGCGATGCGGATCACGGCCGGCACCCGCTTTAAGTCATCGTCCATGATCACGATATCCGCCGCCTCGATCGCCGCGTCAGATCCCATTGACCCCATCGCGATGCCGACATCCGCGCGCATCAGAACGGGCGCGTCATTGATCCCGTCTCCTATAAAAGCTACAACGCCATTGCTTCCGCCAAGCAGGTCTTCCACTTTCCTGACTTTATCCTGCGGCATCAGTTCGGCGCAGGTCTCCGTGAGGCCCAGCTCACGGCCGACCGCTTCGCTGACGCTCTTTCGGTCCCCGGTCAGCATGATGATGCGCCCCACTCCCTGGCGGCGCATCTCGCGGATGGCCTCACCCGCGTCCGCCTTCACGGTATCCCGGATCAGGATCGCCCCGAGGTATCTCCCGTCTTTTGCCACATAGCAGACGGTAGCCGCTTCATCCTGCACAGGAGGGAACGCGATGCCGTTCGACTCCATCAGCTTTCCGTTTCCGACGAGCAGGCGAGCCCCGTCTGCCACAGCCATAATGCCCTGTCCGCTTATGTTTTCGGTTTCAGAAGGCGCGGAAATGAAGAAGCTGTCTCCGTCCGTCTCCGTCCCGCCGGAGATCTGTCCTGCGATCGCTTCCCTGATGGACAGTGCGATCGGATGAGTCGACAGCCCTTCGGCCGCGGCTGCGCAAAGAAGCACTTCGCGCGGCGAGACGCCTTCGGCGCACTCCACTGAGCTTACCGCGAAGCAGCCTTCCGTCAGCGTCCCGGTCTTGTCGGTCACGACGGTCTTCAGCCGGGCGGTCTGCTCAAGGTAGTTGGATCCTTTCACAAGGACGCCGTTTTTCGACGCGGCCCCGATACCTCCGAAAAAGGCCAGCGGAACCGAGATCACCAGCGCACACGGGCAGGAAATAACAAGAAATGTGCAGGCCCTGTAGATCCAGGTCATCCAGTTCCCGGTCATAAGAGACGGAATGACCGCGAGCACGAGCGCGGCGATCACGACGATCGGGGTATATACCTTCGCAAAACGGGTGATGAAATTCTCTGTTCTTGACTTCTTTTCCGATGCGCTCTCCACCATTTCCAGAATCCTGGAGACAGTGGAATCTTCATAAGCTTTGTCGGCGCGCACCCGAAGGAGTCCCTCGCCGTTTACGCAGCCGGATACGACCGGATCCCCTTCGGATACTTTGCGGGGAACGGACTCGCCGGTCAGGGCGGCCGTGTTGATCAGGCTTTCACCAGTGAGGACCGTGCCGTCGATCGGGATCTTCTCACCCGGGCGGATCACCAGGACATCGCCGATCGCCACGTCATCCGGGTCTACGGTCTCAAAACTTCCGTCTTCCTGCTCTACATTGGCCTCTTCCGGTGCGATATCCATGAGCTCCGTGATCGATTTGCGCGAGCGGCCCACCGCGTAGCTCTGGAACCATTCGCCCACCTGATAAAACAGCATCACGGCCACAGCCTCTTCATACTGGCCTGTCGCAAAAGCCCCGATCGAGGCAAGCGTCATCAGGAAAGACTCGTCCAGCATCTGTCCGTGGATCACGCCGAGCACCGCTTTCCGGACGACGTGATGTCCGCACAGGAAATACGGGATCAGATAGAGCACAAGTGAGATCAGCCGGTTCCCGAACAGGCCGGGGCACACGCCCGATTTCTCAGCCGCAAGGACTGCAAAAAACAGCGCGGCCGAGATCAGGTTGATGCGGAGTCCTTTTCTGAGCTTATCGGACATATCAGGGCACCTCGACCGAAAAATCCGGTTCAATCTTCTTGCCTGTTTCGACCGCTTCTGCAAGAATCGCATCAAAGCGGTCGTCGTCCGCGTCCAGAGTGAACTTCTGTGTCATGAAATTCACCTTGGCGTCCTTCACGCCATCGATCTTTTTCACGGCTTCTTCTACCTTGGCCGCACAGTTCGCACAATCGATCTCACAATTAAACTTCTTTTTCATGTTCTTTTATCTCCTCTCATGCCGTCATCAAAAACAGATCCGCTTCATTCCTCGATGTGTTCCTTGCCCATCGCGATGATCGTTTTGACGTGATCATCCGCAAGTGCGTAGATCATCGCCTTGCCTTCCCTGCGCGACGCGATCAGCTTCGATGTCCTTAAGATTTTCAGCTGATGCGAAACCGCGGACTGGTTCATATCCAGCGCATCGCAGATCTCCGTGACGTTCTTTTCGCCGTGGAACAAAACGAACAGGATCTTGATGCGGGTGGAATCCCCGAATACTTTAAACAGTTCCGCCAGGTCGCACAGCTCATTTTCCGAGACATTTTCGATCAGATGATCGATCGTCTTCGTATCGTACCCTCTCTTCGCGGCCATGTGCTCTCCTTTGCAGGTTTATTTTTTGTTGTTCATATGAATATATTATCATATGTTGTTTATCTGTCAAGCCGTTTTCATCTGTTTCACGAACTTTTTTAAGACGCTGCTGAGCGCGGGGTACAGGGGTGCGGCACAGACTCAAGCGGATGATCC
>CACXFK010000070.1 GCA_902766945.1 uncultured Lachnospiraceae bacterium
AGCGGGCCAAAGAGCGGGCCAAAAAGCGGGCCAAAGAGCGGGAAAGACAGGCAGAAAACCGCTGAAATCGGCGCAAGGAAAGGCGGGAAAAAGTGAACGGAGCGATCGGACATCTGAAGACGATCACGAAGCATCACGACTATGTATGCCGGTATTGCTTCCGCGCAGGCTTGTACCGGCAGGGACTGCTCCATGACCTGAGCAAGCTTTCGCCGACCGAGTTTCTGGTCGGCGCGAAATACTTTCAGGGCACGAGAAGCCCGAATAACGCCGAGCGGGAGGACAAGGGCTACTCCGAATCCTGGATGCATCATAAGGGGCGGAACAAGCATCACTATGAGTACTGGCTGGACTACACGGCCGATCCGAATACGCCGCACGGCATGGCGGGAGCGCAGATGCCGAGGCGCTATGTGGCGGAGATGATCTTTGACCGCGTGAGCGCAAGCCGCGTCTATCTGGGCGATGCCTACACCGATCAGGACCCGCTCAGGTATTTTCTGAGGAGCCGGGACCGGTGCTGGTTTATCAACGACGTGACGAAGCGCCAGATGGAATTCCTGCTCCGGATGTGGGCGGAGAAAGGCGAAGACCACACCATCCGGTATATACGGTACGTCTTCCTCGGAGGAAAAAACCGATGGCGCTGAAGCGCTCCGGACCGCTCATAAAAACTGAAGGAGGCTTCAGGTTGTTTTGAAAAAACAAGGCAATGCCGATTATTATGATTTAAACCTGATTGCCGTGATCATCCTGCTGATGGGATTCGGGCTCGTGATGCTTTACAGCACGAGCGCTTACCGGGCGGGGATCCGGTACAACAACGACATGTATTTCTTTACGAGGCAAGCCCGGCTCGCGGTCATCGCGATCGGTCTTGCGATCGGGGTCTCGATCGTGGATTACCACAGGCTCTACCGGCTGTCCGGTCTGATCTATGCGGGGTCGATCCTGTTGCTCCTCATGGTCCGGTTTACGCCTCTTGGCAGAACCATCAACGGGGCGAGGCGCTGGATCGCGATCGGTCCGATCAGCTTTCAGCCGGCCGAGGTGTCGAAGATCGCGGTGATCGTCTTTGTCCCGATGATGATCGTGAAGGCGGGAAAGAAGTTCCGCGGCATGAACGCCATCCTTCCGCCGCTCGCGGCGGGCGGGATCCAGTCGCTGGCCGTCTACGTCCTGACGTCGAATCTGAGCACGGCGGTGATCATCGCGCTCATCACATGCTCGATCATCTTTGTCGCGCATCCGGATACCAAAAAAATGCTGCTGGCAGCATTTGGCATGGTGCTTTTTGCCGCGGCTGTCGTCGCCTATATCGCGGTCAGCGGCGGAAACGGAGGGTTCCGCTCGAAGCGCATACTCACCTGGCTGCATCCCGAGGAATATTCCGCGGAGGGCGGCTACCAGATCATGCAGGCGCTCTATGCGCTCGGAAGCGGCGGCTTTTTCGGAAAGGGACTCGGCAACAGCACACAGAAGCTCGGCGCGGTCCCCGAGGCGGAAAACGACATGATCTTTTCGATCATCTGTGAGGAACTGGGCATCTTCGGAGGCGTGATCGTCGTGATGCTCTTCCTGTATCTTCTGTACCGCCTGTTTTTTATCGCGCAGAACGCGCCGGATCTCTACGGCGCGCTGATGGTGACCGGGATCTTCACCCATATTGCCGCACAGGTGATCCTGAATATCTGCGTCGTCACCAATATGATTCCGACAACCGGCATCACACTGCCGTTCGTCAGTTACGGAGGGACGTCGATCCTGCTCCTGATGGCGGAGATGTCGATCGCCCTGTCTGTTTCCAAGAGGATCCGCTTCCGCAACACGGAGAGGGATCTCTGGGGTGAAATCGCCGATCCTGAGTAAATCACAATAGAGGAGAGAAAAAATGCTTGAAAAAATGAGACAATATATTTCCGGACAGCTCAACATTGATCCGGAAGAGATCCAGCTTGATACGGACTTCAGAGACGACCTCGGCGCGGACTCGCTTGATCTGTATGAACTTGCGATGAACCTTGAGGACGAATATTCGCTTGAGATCCCTGTAGAGGAACTGCAGGAGATCCGTACGGTCAACGACGTGATCCGTTATCTTGCCGCCCGCGGAATCGAGGAATAAATTATGGATGTGCAGAATCTTGGACAGGTGCTGAGAAGCAGCCGCCGCATCGCCTGCCTGCTGGGTCTACATGTCGCGTCGGATTGTGGCTGCTTTGATTACCGGGATTCGGAAAATGCGTATGCCATCGAGACTCACTACGGCTATTCGCCGGAGGAGATCTTTTCGGCTGCATTTTACAATACCCGGCCCAAACTGTTTTTTGAATACTACCACAAGGAAATTCTGGACAAGCTCGGCGAGCCCTGCGGAGCGCTGCACACGCTGAAGCGCATGGAGGACGAAGGGCATATCGGATCCGTCATCACGCGGTCGATCTACGGTCTTCCGAGGAGAGCCGGCATCCGGAACTACGTCGAGATGCACGGATCCGTCTATGAGAACAAGTGCCCGCACTGCGGGACATACTACGATCTCGACTATGTCCGGGAGGCGGACGGCATCCCGTTTTGCAAACACTGCGGATCGGTCGTGCGTCCCCAGATCGTTTTGGACGGGGAAATGATACCGAACGAAAAGATCACGGCGTCCGCCTATGAAGTGAGTCAGGCCGATACGCTTCTTGTGCTCGGCTGCACGCTGCGTTCGACACTCGCAAGAAATGCCATCCGGTATTTTGAAGGCAGCCGGATCATATTAATCAATGAGGAGGAAAACTTTTCGGATACGATCGCCGATCTCGTCTTCCACGGGAAGCCGCGCGACATCCTTCCGAAAATCTACGAATGACAATGGTTAAAACAAGATTTGCACCATCACCGACCGGCCGCATGCATGTCGGCAATCTGAGAACGGCACTGTATTCGTATCTGATCGCGAAGCATGCGGGCGGGTGTTTTATGCTGCGCATCGAGGACACCGACCAGGAGCGCTTCGTGGAAGGCGCTGTCGACATCATCAACAGAACGCTTCAGTACGCGGGGCTCAGCTATGACGAGGGCCCGGACAAGGACGGCGGCGTCGGTCCGTACGTCCAGTCCGAGCGCTGCAAAGCCGGACTCTATATGGACTACGCGAAGAAGCTGATCGAAAGCGGCGACGCTTATTACTGCTTCTGCACGAAGGAGCGTCTCGACTCTCTGAAGACGGCCGACGGATACGGCGTCTACGACAAGCACTGCCTGCATCTTTCCAAAGAGGAGATCGAGGCCAATCTGGCGGCGGGCAAGCCGTACGTGATCCGTCTCAATGTGCCGGAAGAGGGCACGACGACCTTCAACGACGAGATCTACGGAGACATCACGGTGAACAACGCGGAGCTCGAGGACATGATCCTCATCAAGTCCGACGGGTATCCGACGTACAACTTCGCCAACGTGGTGGATGACCACCTGATGGGCATCACGCACGTCGTGCGCGGCAATGAATACCTGTCCTCCTCGCCGAAGTACAACCGCATCTATGACGCGTTCGGGTGGAAGGTTCCGGTCTACGTTCACTGTCCGCTGATCACCGACGAGACGCACGCGAAGCTGTCCAAGCGATCCGGCCATTCGTCGTTCGAGGACCTGCTTGACCAGGGCTTCCTCCCCGAGGCCATCGTGAACTACACGGCGCTTCTCGGCTGGAATCCTCCGGACAACCAGGAGATCATGAGTCTCGACGAGCTGATCCGGAAGTTTGATTATACAAAGATCAATAAATCTCCGGCGGTCTTTGACATCAGCAAGCTGAGATGGATGAACGGCGAGTACATAAAGAAGATGTCTCCAGAAGCGTTTTTTGAGAAAGCCCTTCCGTATCTCAACAAAGCGGTCCCGGATCAGTCGATCGACCGCCATGTGCTCGCGGAGCTTTCACAGAGCCGGATCGAGACCTTCGAGGACATCGCGGATCTCATCGGGTTCTTCGCCGAAGTCCCGGAATATGACTGCGCGATGTACACGCACAAAAAGATGAAGACGGATCCGGCCCTCTCGCTTGAAGTCCTGAAGGCCGCGCTGCCTGTCCTTGAGGCGGCGGATGACTTTGGAAATGATGCGCTCTTCGAGACGCTGAAGAGCTTTGCGGCTGAGCACGGCTGGAAGAACGGCCAGGTGATGTGGCCGATCCGCACGGCTGTTTCCGGAAAAGAAATGACGCCGGGCGGCGCGACCCAGCTGCTTGAGATCCTCGGGAAGGAGACGTCACTCGCGCGTATCCGCGCCGCGATTGAGAAGCTTGCTGCATATGTCGGATGAAATGAGGGCCAGGACTGCCCATGTGTTTTACCTCAGGCTCCGGGAAGAGGAGGTGACGCCAAAGGCGTCTGAAACCACGCTGAAAGGCAGGAACCTCCTGAGCCATGTGCTGAGAACCCGGTACGGCATCGAAGATGACCCGCTTGAGATCAAAACACATGAGCGCGGCAAGCCGTATCTGCCGAAGCATCCTGAGATTGAATATAATATCAGCCATTCAGGGCGGTATATCGTACTGGCGGTGGCGTCCGTTCCGGTCGGGATCGACGTGCAGGAGATCCGGATCACGTCGATCGACAAGCTGGGACGGCATGTCTTTTCCGACAGCGAATACCGCGATTTTCTGATGAGCGAAGACAGGCAGGAAGCGTTCTTCCGTATGTGGGTCCGGAAAGAGGCCTACATCAAGTGGACGGGAGACGGGCTCTACCGCGAGCTCCGCGAGCTGCCGCTCGACGGCTGGTTTCAGTACATCACAATCGACCGCGGGTACTACTGTGCGATCCATGCGGGAATCCCCCTTTCGGTCGAAGTGGAGGAAGTCACTTTACCATGAATGAAATAGAAAAAAGACGAACATTTGCCATCATTTCCCACCCGGATGCCGGCAAGACGACTCTGACCGAGAAGTTCCTGCTGTACGGAGGGGCGATTAATCTGGCAGGCTCCGTCAAGGGCAAGGCGACTGCGAGGCACGCCGTGTCGGACTGGATGGAGATCGAGAAGCAGCGAGGCATCTCGGTCACGTCCTCGGTCCTTCAGTTCAATTACGGCGGGTACTGCATCAATATTCTCGATACGCCGGGCCATCAGGATTTCTCCGAGGACACCTACCGTACGCTGATGGCGGCGGATTCGGCCGTCATGGTGATCGACGGCGCCAAGGGCGTCGAGCCTCAGACGAGAAAGCTGTTTAAGGTCTGCGCCAGGCGGCACATCCCGATCTTTACCTTTATCAACAAGATGGACCGCGACGCGAGGGACTCATTTGAACTCACCGATGAGATTGAAAATGAACTCGGCATTCCCTGCTGTCCCGTCAACTGGCCGATCGGATCCGGCAAGGGCTTCAAGGGCGTCTATGACCGGGAGTCCCAAAAAGTCCTGATCTTCAGCGACACGCAGAAGGGGACGAAAGAAGGCATCGAGCGCGACATCGCGATCGATGATCCGGAGCTGGATATGTATGTATCCGGGGAAGAGAAACAGCAGCTCCTCGATGAGATCGAACTTCTGGACGGCGCGTCCGCCGAGTTTGACCAGGACAAAGTGACAAAGGGCGAGATTTCACCGGTCTTCTTCGGATCGGCCCTTACCAACTTCGGCGTCGAGACGTTCCTGAAGCATTTCCTGATGATGACGAGCGCGCCTCTTGCGAGAATGTCCGACAAAGGCCTGATCGATCCTCAGAAGGATCCGTTCTCCGCGTTCGTGTTCAAGATCCAGGCCAACATGAACCGGAACCACCGCGACCGTGTCGCGTTTATGCGGATTGTATCCGGCCACTACGACGCCAACATGGAAGTGCTGCACGTCCAGGGAAACCGCATTCAAAGGCTCTCCCAGCCGCAGCAGATGATGGCGGAAGAGAGGCATATCGTCTCCGAGGCCTGGGCCGGCGACATTATCGGCGTCTTTGACCCGGGGATCTTCGCGATCGGGGATACGGTCTGCGCGCCGGGAGAGAAGTTCCGGTTCGGCGGCATCCCGACCTTCTCGCCGGAACATTTTGCGAGAATCCGCCAGGTGGACACGATGAAGCGGAAGCAGTTCACGAAGGGCGTGGAAGAAATCGCCCAGGAAGGCGCGATCCAGATCTTTCAGGACCTGCATACCGGCATGGAGGAGATCATCGTCGGCGTCGTCGGCGTCCTGCAGCTGGACGTCCTGAAGTTCCGCCTGGAAAATGAATACAAGGTCGACATCATCATGGAGACGCTGCCGTATGAGTACATCCGCTGGATCGAAAATCCGCTCGAAGTGGATCTGGAGCACATCGACGGCACGAGCGACATGCGCATGGTGCAGGATCTGAAGGGCAATCCGCTTCTGTTGTTTGTCCACGAATGGAGCGTCGGCATGACGCTGGACCGGAATAAAGATCTTAAGCTGTCCGAATTCGGCGGCTGGGAGGAGGAGTAAAGAGCATGGTGATCACACAGGGCAAGGTCCCGGAAAATAAAGAAGTCAAAGAGTACCTCAGCTGGCGCGCCACCTGCGTGACCGAGGCGCAGAGGAAAAATCTGGTCAACAAGCTCGGAGACGCGATCTGTCTGAAGACGACGTTCGTCACCTACGTAGGCATGTCCGAAAAGCCGGTCAAGGTGGAGAACGGAAAAGCCGTCTTTCCGCAGGGAACCAAGATCGTGCATTTTACGCTGTCCGATAAAGACGGCAGAGAGTTCCTTCCGCTTTTTACGAGTGAAGAGGATCTTCTCAAGTGGACGCAGGCTGCGGAGAAAAAGCCGTTCAGGGCGTTGCTCCGGTTCGACGATCTGGGACCGATCTTTATCAATCAGACAAGGTTTGCCGGCGCGTGCATCAACCCGATGACCGACAATTTCGTCATGCCGCGGGAACTGATCGCGAGCTGGACGACGAGAAAAAATGCGATGAAAGACGCCGCCCTGAAGAAGGCCGTCGAAGAGATGAAGAAGGACCTGGATGATTTGACAGAAGAGTAAGAAACGATTAAACTGAACCATAAGACAGCTGCGCCTGTAAGCAGTAAAAAGGAGGAAACCATTTTGGACAATCGTGAGCTTAAAAAAACAGCAAATGAAGTCCGCAAGGGCATCGTGACGGCTGTACATGCTGCACAGTCCGGCCATCCGGGCGGATCGCTTTCCGCGGCGGACATCTACACATATCTGTATTTTGAAGAACTGAACATTGATCCGGCTGCACCGGTCAAGGAAGACCGCGACCGGTTCGTGCTCTCGAAAGGACACACGGCTCCGGGACTGTACTCCGTTATGGCTGAGCGCGGCTATTTCCCGAAAGAAGAACTCAAAACACTCCGCCACACCGGATCGCGTCTCCAGGGACATCCGTCGATGCATTATCTGCCCGGACTCGACATGAGCAGCGGGTCGCTCGGCCAGGGCATCTCTGCGGCGGCCGGCATGGCTCTCGGCGCCAGACTCAAGGGAGAAGACTATCGCGTCTACACCCTTCTGGGCGACGGTGAGTGCGAAGAAGGAGAAGTCTGGGAAGCTGCGATGTTCGCCGGCGCGAAAAAGCTGGACAACCTCGTCGTGATCGTAGACAACAACAATCTTCAGATCGACGGCCCCATCACGGAAGTCAACAATCCGTATCCGCTTGACAAGAAGTTTGAGGCGTTCAATTTCCATGTGATCTGCATAGACGGACACAACTTCGACGAGATCCGCGCGGCCTTCAGGGAAGCGAGAGAGACGAAAGGCATGCCCACTGCGATCATCGCGAAGACGGTCAAGGGCAAGGGCGTGTCGTTTATGGAAAATCAGGTCGGATGGCACGGCACGGCTCCGAACGACGAGCAGTACAAGGTTGCGATGGAAGACCTGGAAAGGATCGGTGAGACGTTATGAGTGATGTGAAAAAGATCGCGACCCGCGCCAGTTACGGAGAAGCTCTGGCGGAGATCGGAGCGGAAAATCCCAATATCGTAGTCCTGGACGCCGACCTGGCCGGCGCGACCAAGACCGGCGTGTTCAAGAAGGCATTCCCGGACAGATTCTTTGACTGCGGCATCGCGGAAGGCAATATGATCGGCATCGCGGCCGGCCTTGCGACGACGGGTCTGATCCCGTTTGCGAGCACATTTGCGATGTTTGCGGCAGGCCGTGCTTATGAGCAGGTCCGCAATTCGGTGGGCTATCCCCATCTGAACGTGAAGATCGGCGCGACACATGCCGGCATCAGCGTCGGTGAGGACGGCGCGTCCCATCAGTGCCTCGAAGATCTGGCCCTTATGCGCGCGATCCCCGGCATGGTTGTCATGTGCCCGGCGGATGATACGGAAGCGAAGGCCTGCGTGCGCGCGGCTGCCAGCTATGAGGGCCCTGTTTACATGCGGTTCGGCCGCGCGGCGAGCCCGGTCATCTACGATCCGGCCGCCTTCGAGTTTGAGATCGGAAAAGGCAAGCTTCTCCGCGAAGGCAAAGATGTGACGATCGTGGCCACCGGTCTTGAAGTGTCCGCCGCACTGGATGCAGCGGAGATGCTCAAGGCGGACGGCATCGATGCGGAAGTGATCGACATCTGCACGATCAAGCCGCTTGATGAAGACCTGATCCTCGCATCCGCGAAGAAGACCGGCAAGGTCGTGACAGCGGAAGAGCACAGCATCATCGGCGGACTCGGCGGTGCCGTAGCGGAACTTCTGTCTGAGAAGTGCCAGGCGCAGCTCTGCCGCATCGGCGTGCGCGACACCTTCGGCGAGTCCGGACCGGCCGGCGAACTGATCCGCAAGTATGAGCTTGACGGAGAAGGAATCTACAAACAGGTGAAGGCGTTTCTTTGACGTCCGTCCTGTCCTTTGGGAGGAATCAGACTATGGCAGATGGACACAGCACATATACGATCAGGGAGGACGGAGGAACCGGTACTGTGAAGATAGCAGATGAAGTCGTTGCCGTGATCGCGGGACTGGCTGCGACAGAGGTTCGCGGCGTCGCTTCGATAGCAGGCGGCATCACCAATGACATGGTTGCCAGAAAGGGGATCAAGGCGCTCTCCAAAGGCCTTCATGTAACCGTGGAGGACCAGCTGGTCACGATCGATCTGTCTGTCAGTCTCGAGTACGGCTGCAGCATTCCGGAGGTCGGCAAGGCGATCCAGGAGAAAGTCAAGTCGGCGATTGAAAACATGACCGGCATGCAGGTGACGGACGTCAACGTCAAGGTGGCGGATATCGCCGCACCGGCAGACTGACGTCCGGCAGTCCCGGAGAGAGGTTCTTTCCCGGACAATTCAGTATGTGCCACGCAGAGTGCGTTTTTTCTGACATCATCAGGGAGCGCACTCTGTTTTCATAAGGGTTCGAAATATGGGCAAAATGGGGATATTGAAAACAGTAAAAAGAAGTTTCTGTGTCAGGTCGCTTGTCCTTACAGTCAGTTTGGCCGCGGTTTCGGTACAGACCGGATGCCGCGGCACTTATGCCGGCTCAGAAGACACGGCACCGGAGTCCGTGGCTGAGTCGGACCCGCTGGTGGAAGAGATGAGGGACCTGATTCGCAGCAAACAGTTTATTATACACGCAGGAGGAGAGATCACCAACTCTTCCGGAAAAGTGAAGACGGTGACGGATTCAAGAGAGGCGATTGAAAACTATCTGGAAAATGGAGAATCTCCGTTTCTTGAGATAGATCTCTCGATGACTTCGGACGGAGCGCCGGTATGCATCCATTCGTGGAAACGGTGCCGGCTGAACGGCGTCGCGCTTGAAGAAGCGCCGACCCTTGAAGAATTTCAGAAGAGCAAAGTCAGCGTCGAATTCACTCCGATGACCGGAGACGATCTGGCCGGCATCATGCAGGATCATCCGGACATTTATGTGGTCACGGATGTAAAAGATGGATACAATGAAACCTGCATGACCTACTTCGCGGAGACATATCCGGACCTCAGGAACCGCTTCATCGTGCAGATTTATCACGCTGACGAGTATGACGGGATCGCCTCGCTCGGGTATCCGTATATTCTGTTTACGTTATACGAGACGGAATCGGAGGAGCATCACGTGTCTGTGCTCAGGGAATTCATGAAGGATCACCCGCTTGTCGCGATCACTTTCAGGGCGAAAGACCTGAAGAGTAAACCATGGCGCAGATGGCTTAAGAAGCTGAATCAGGATCCGGGTATTCCCATGCTTGTCCACACGCTCGATGACGAGGATAAAATCGAAGAGGCATTTGCGTACGGCGTGACCGGCATCTATACAAACAAGCTTTCGCCGGGAGGTCTGCCGGATGCGTCATAATTTTATCAAGTGAGGGGTTTTGCATTGATTTGGAATCGTGTATAATAAAGCAGACACATCGCGGGATGGGGGTCCGGCGATGTGTCTTTGACGGCTCTTGATACGTCCGGGCCGTCGCGAGGGGAGCATTAATAAGGGGAAGAGTTACATAAGGGGAGCAGATCGTGAGCAGAAGAAAACTTCGCGAGCATTTATTTAAACTTGTCTATTTGTGCGCATTTAACAGCGAAGAGGCGATGCCGGAGCAGGTGGAACTGTATCTGGACGGCATCGAGAACGCATCGGAGGAGGAGCGTGCGTTTCTCCGCACCCGGTGCAGGAAGATAGCGGAAAAGATCGGCGAGATCGACAGCATGCTGAACAGCACGGCGAGAGGCTGGAAAACCAGCCGTTTCAACAGCTGTGACCTGGCGGTGCTCAGGGTCGCCGTTTATGAGATGAAATACGACGAGGCCATCCCGGACGGAGTGGCGATCAACGAAGCGGTTGAGCTGGCAAAGCTCTACGGCGGAGACGAGTCGCCGTCCTTTATCAACGGGATCCTCGGGGAACTGTCGAGAAGGGAATGACAAACAGAGTCTATACGGTCGGACAGATCAACCGGTACATCAGAGGGCTTTTTGCAGGTGATGCGATGCTGTCTGGTGTTTTTGTGCGCGGTGAAGTCTCGAACTGTAAGTACCATTCTTCCGGACATATTTATTTTTCGATTAAAGATGCGACAGGCACGCTGTCGTGTATTTTGTTTGCCGGAAACCGCCGCGGACTGGCCTTCCGCATGAAAGACGGAGACAAAGTCGTCGTCGGCGGAACGATCGACGTGTATGAACGCGACGGGCGCTATCAGCTTTACGCAAAGGAGATCCGGCTCGAGGGAGAGGGAGAACTCTACGAGCGTTTTGTCAAGCTGAAGAAAGCACTGGAGGCAGAAGGCCTCTTCCGGCAGGAACTGAAGAAACCGATTCCGAAATTCGCAGCGACTGTCGGCGTGGTGACCGCACCGACCGGCGCTGCGATTCGTGATATTCAGACGATATCCGCAAGGCGGAACCCCTTCGTGCAGGTGATCCTGTATCCGGCACTCGTGCAGGGCCAGGGGGCGGCGCGGTCCGTCGCGGAAGGCATCCGGATGCTGGACGGGCTCGTCGACGTCATCATCGTCGGGCGCGGCGGGGGATCGCTGGAGGACCTGTGGGCCTTTAACGAAGAAGCGGTCGCGAGGGCGATCTATGAAGCGGAGACACCCGTGATCTCCGCCGTCGGGCACGAGACGGATACGACGATCGCGGATTATGCCGCGGACCTGCGCGCGCCGACGCCGTCGGCGGCAGCGGAGATCGCCGTCTTCGATCTGAAGAAGTTCAATGAAAACAGGGCGCATTATGCGCTTCAGCTGACACGGGGATTTGAATCCCGGCTGAGGAGATATCAGTCTTCGGTCGATCTGATCCGGTCCGTGTTCCGGCGCTGTTCTCCCGAAGCAGGGATCCGGGACGCGAGGAGACGGGCCGCGGATCTGGACGCGCAGATGGAGCGCGATCTGAAGGAACGGATTGAGACGGCGAAAAGGAGAGCGGACGAGTACAAACGGGATCTGGCGCCCGCGCTTTCCGACAAACTGCGGACGGCCCGGACGGACCTTGAGAACCGGTCTGAGCTGATGAGGAGGGATGCGGAGGCCGTTCTCATAAAGCGCCGATCCTCATTTTCTGTTTATATCGCAAAAATGCAGGGGCTGAATCCGATCTTAAGGCTCAGCCAGGGTTATTCGTACACGGAAGACAGAAACGGATGTGCGGTCCGGTCTGTCCGGCAGGTCGCGTCAGGCGATCCGGTGCTGATCCGGGTTGCGGACGGGCGGATCCGGGCGGAAGTGAAGGAGACGATACAGGATGAGTGAAGAAATAAAAGAAGTCGAAGAACTGTCGGTGGAAGAAAGCTTTGCGCGCCTCGACGAGATGGTCCGCGCGCTTGAGAGCGAGGACGTGACGCTTGAAGAGAGCTTTCGCCTCTATCAGGACGGCATGAAGCTCCTGAAGCACGTCGGAGGCAAGCTGGACGGATACGAGAAAAAGATGCAGATCCTTACGGAAGACGGCGTGCTGGAGGACTTTTAAGTGAAGGCGAGACTGGATGTACTGATGACAGAGAAGGGGCTCGCCGAATCGAGAGAAAAAGCCAAGGCGCTGATCATGGCCGGGATCGTCTATGTGGACGGCGTCCGGTGCGATAAGGCGGGATCCGCCTTTCCGGAAGAGGCCTCCATCGAAGTCCGGGGGGAGAAACTCCGGTATGTGAGCCGCGGCGGCCTCAAGCTGGAGAAAGCGCTGCAGGTCTTCCCGATCGACGTAAAGGGCAAGGTCTGCCTTGATATCGGCTCTTCGACCGGCGGCTTTACGGACTGCATGCTGCAGAACGGCGCTTCGCATGTCTATGCGATTGACGTCGGAAGAGGCCAGCTGGACTGGAAACTTCGAAATGACGCCCGCGTGACGAGCATGGAAAAGACGAACATCCGCTACGTGCAGCCGGAGGACCTGCCGGAGAGCGGACAGTTCGCCTCGATTGACGTGAGCTTCATCTCCCTGATCAAGGTGCTGATCCCGGTCAGGGATCTCCTTACGGATGACGGCGAGATCGTCTGTCTGATCAAGCCGCAGTTCGAAGCGGGAAGGCAGCAGGTCGGAAAGAAAGGCGTGGTGAGGGATCCCCTCGTTCAGCAGGAAGTGATCCGCCGCGTCGCATCTTACGCCATGAGCGTCGGCCTTACGCCGGTTGCTCTGGATTATTCACCGATCCGGGGGCCGGAAGGCAACATCGAATTTCTGTGTCATTTGAAAAAACAACCCGGTACCGGGGACGAGGCCATCCCGGACGGACTCATCGTACAGACGGTGGCCCGCTCGCACGATGAGCTGCAGCACACCTGACGGGAGGCATTTATAAACGCGATATGGATATGATCGGTGTGATCCGGAATACGGAAAAACAGGAAACGGAGACAGTCGCCCGAAGGATCGAGGACTACCTGAATCAGCGGGGCGTCAGGACGTATCTCTCGGGAGACGGGTCTGATCTGCCCGATCCATGCAGCTGCGCGCTCGTGCTCGGCGGAGACGGCACGCTTCTCAGGGCCGCCAAGGTCGTGCTGGACCGGCAGCTGCCCCTCCTGGGGATCAATCTCGGGACGCTCGGGTATCTGGCCGGTATCGAAGTCAGCGGGATTCCGGAGGCTCTCGAGAAGCTGCTTCAGGGCAGTTACACGATCGAACGCAGGATGATGCTGAAGGGAGACGTGATGCGGGGCGATACGTGCATATGCCGGGACGTCGCGCTGAACGATATCGTGATCAGACGTCAAAAGACGCTCAGGTCCTTTCGGATCTTGAATTATGTAAACGACGAGTTTCTGAATACGTTCAACGCCGACGGCGTGATCATCGCCACCGCGACCGGCTCGACCGGGTACAATCTGTCTGTCGGAGGCCCGATCGTGAAGCCGGAGGCGGAGCTTGTGCTGATGTCGCCTCTCGCGCCGCATTCCCTGATCTCGAGGAGCCTGATCTTTTCAGGGACCGACCGGGTCCGCATCGAGATCGGCGAGGGCGCGATCGGACCTGAAAAGGAAGTGGTCTGCGTGCAGTTTGACGGCGCGGAAAACCTGAAACTGGACTGCGGGGACCGGGTCGAAATCCGCAGGTCGGAGAAGTATACCAAGATCATGAAGCTGGACAACATCAGCTTTCTTGAAGTGCTGAGACGGAAAATGGCCGACGTCTGACGGGCGGGTGCGCCCGGACAGCTTTAAAAGGAGCGGGGCATGAAAAATGCGAGACACGAACAGATCCTGAAGCTGATCACGGAACATGCGATCGAAACACAGGAGGAACTGGCCGCGTATCTGAACCGGAGCGGCTTCCAGGTGACCCAGGCCACGGTGTCGAGGGACATCCGGCAGCTTCAGCTCAGGAAAGTACAGGGCGCGGACGGACGCCAGCGCTACACGGCCGGGAGCACGGAAGACCCGAAGCTGGGCCAGCGCTATCAGCGCGTGCTGCGGGATTCTTTTGTATCGCTTGACGTCTCCGGCAATATCCTCGTCATCCATACGGTTTCCGGCATGGCGATGGCGGCGGCCGCGGCGCTGGACTCGCTGGACTGGCCGGAACTGCTCGGAAGCATCGCAGGCGACGATACGGTGATGGCCGTGATCCGGAGCCCGGAGGATGCTCCGGCCGTAAGCGGACGCATCGAGAGCATGACGTCGTAAAGCGCGGATGAAGGATGCGCGCCTACGGACGGCGGAGGCGGACCATGAGCATCGGGACGGGAACGCCCCGGCGTTTCGCAGGTATGGACGATCACAGGAGGTCGGGATATGCTTCGGAATCTTCATATCAAGAATCTGGCGCTGATCAGGGAGGTGGACGTCGACTTTACGGACGGGCTCAACATCCTGACCGGCGAGACGGGTGCCGGCAAGTCCATCATCGTGGACTCGATCGGCCTTGCACTCGGAGGACGCGTGCAGCGGGATCTGACGCGCGGAGGGACGGGCGTGTCCCTTGTCGAACTCGTTTTCGAGATCCAGAACGACGAGACGATTGAAGCCCTGCGCCGCTTTGAGATTGAGGCGGACGACGGCGTGGTCGTCATTTCCAGAAAGATGAAGGACGGGCGCTCCAAGAGCCGCATCAACGGAGAGACGCGCACCTCCCAGGAAGTGCGCGCGATTGCCGGCTGCCTCCTGGATATCCACGGGCAGAGCGAGCACCAGAAGCTTTTAAAACCGGAGTCCCAGCTGGATCTGATCGACTCGTTCGGAAAAGAAGAAGTCGCGGAACTCAAAGCGCGCGTGGCAGCGGATTACAAGGTCTATGCCGGGATCAAAAAGGCTCTCGGCGGAGGTGAGATGCCCGAGGAGGAGCGCCTCCGCAAGGCGTCATTTCTGAAATACGAGATCGCGGAAATCCGGGAAGCGGATCTTCAGGACGGCGAGGACGAGGAGGTCGAGAAGCGCTACCGCAAGCTGGCCAACGCCAGGAAGATCGCCGAATCCATCGAGACGGTGCACACCGCGACCGGCTACGAAGAAGGAGACAGCGCCGGCGAGGTCATCGGAAGGGCGCTGAAAAAGCTCGAGAGCGTCAGTGAGTACGACGAACAGATCGGCCGCTTCTACAACGCGCTGTGCGAGATTGACTCGCTTTTAAATGACTTCAACCGGGGCATCGCCGATTATGCGGGTGATCTGAGCTTTGAGGCGGAGTCATTTGCCGAGACCGAGGAGCGTCTGAACACGATCAACAAACTGAAGGCGAAGTACGGAAGGACCATCGACGAGATCCTCGCAAAGTGCGACGAGAAAGAGCGGGAGCTGAAAAAGCTGGAGGACTATGAAGCCGACCGGGAAAGACTGCTCAGGGAATACGCCGCCGCGAGGGAACGCCTGGCCGCGTCTTCCGCTTCGCTCACAAAGCTCAGAAAGCAGTACGCGGAGATTTTCACCGGGGCTGTCACAACCCAGCTGAAGGATCTGAACTTCGTAAGGGCGGACTTCCATATCGAGTTCCGGGAGACCGGGAGCTTTACCGCGAACGGCTGCGACGCGGTGGAGTTCTGCATCGCGACCAATCCGGGCGAAGAAGCCAGGCCCTTGAGGCAGGTCGTATCCGGCGGTGAATTATCCAGGATCATGCTCGGCATCCGCGCGATGTTTGCCGATACCGACGCGACGGATACGATCATCTTCGACGAGATCGACGCCGGAATCAGCGGCAGGACCGCACAGAAAGCGGCGGAAAAGCTGGCCTCGGTTGCGAAGCACCATCAGGTGCTGTGCATCACCCATCTGCCGCAGATCGCGGCGATGGCCGACACCCACTACGGGATCACCAAAGATGTGTCCGGGAGCGCCGCGATCACGAACATCGAGCCGCTGAGCTATGAGGAGTCGGTCGACGAGCTCGCGAGGCTGATCGGAGGAGCGGAGATTACGGCCAACACGAGGTCCTCCGCCGGCGAGATGAAAGCGATGTGCGACGAGTTCAAGAGGAGCCTCAGATCCTGAAGCCGCGCCGAAATCATTGCGAAAACAACGCAAGTGTTTTATAATTGGAAACAGTAAATTCCCTTGAGGGGGGCATGAGGAGGAGTTGCCATGAAAAACATTCTCTTTGTCGCATCGGAGTCGGTTCCCTTTATAAAAACCGGGGGACTCGCGGATGTCGTCGGATCGCTGCCGAAGGCACTTGACAAGCGCTATTTCGACTGCCGAGTCATCCTTCCGTATTATTCCTGCATGAATCAGAAGTGGAAGGACATGCTGGAGTATAAGACTAACTTCTACATGGATTTTGACTGGAACAGCTGCTACGTCGGCATTTTCGAATGCGTCTATGAAGGCGTTCATTTCTATTTCATCGACAACCAGGATTATTTCACGTGCGACAAGCCGTACGGCGGGATGCCGTGGGACCTCGGCCGGTTCGCATTTTTCAGCAAGGCGGCGCTGTCGATCCTTCCGACGATCGGCTTCAGGCCGGACATCATCCACTGCCATGACTGGCAGACAGGCCTGGTTCCCGTCTACCTCAACTCGAACTTCCAGGACAACGAGTTCTACCGCGGCATCAAGACCGTGATGACGATCCACAACCTGAAGTTCCAGGGCATCTGGGACGTCAAGACGATGAAGGACATCGTCGGGCTTTCGGATTATTACTTCACGCCGGACAAGCTGGAGTACAACAAGGACGGCAATTATCTGAAGGGCGGACTTGTCTACGCGGACGCGATCACGACCGTGTCAAAGACATATGCCGAGGAGATCAAGATGCCGTACTATGGCGAGGGTCTGGACGGCCTTATGCGGGCGAGAGAGCATGACCTGCGCGGCATCGTGAACGGGATCGACTACGCGTCGTTCGATCCGGCGAAGGATCCGCTGATCTATAAGAACTTCACGGCCAAGACGTTCCGCAAGGACAAGGTGAAAAACAAGACAGCCCTGCAGGCGGACCTCGGACTCACCGTGGACCCGAAGGCCATGCTGATCGGCATCGTTTCCCGCCTCACGGACCAGAAGGGCTTCGACCTCATCGCGTACGTGATGGACGAGATGTGCCAGGATGCGGTGCAGTTCGCCGTCCTCGGTACCGGCGACGAGCAGTACGAGAACATGTTCCGCCATTTCGCGTGGAAGTACGGCGGAAAGGTTTCCGCACAGATCTATTACAACGAAGCGCTGGCCAACAAGATCTATGCCGGCTCGGACGCATTCCTTATGCCGTCCCAGTTTGAGCCCTGCGGCCTGTCCCAGCTCATCTCGCTTCGTTACGGCACGCTTCCGATCGTCCGCGAGACCGGCGGCCTCAAGGATACGGTTGAGCCGTACAACGAGTTCGAAGGAACGGGCACAGGCTTCTCCTTCACCAATTACAACGCGCATGAGATGATGGCGACGGTCCGCTACGCGGAGAAGATCTTCTATGACAAGAAGCGC
>CACXFK010000071.1 GCA_902766945.1 uncultured Lachnospiraceae bacterium
CATGATGAGACGCTTCAATGCTTGGATCAGTGCGGCCGTCATCGCGCTGTTCCTGTTCCATATGATCAGCGGCATGCTGATACTCATGGGGCTTATGAAAGGCGGGAATCCCGTCCGTTCTGCCTGTTCCCTTCTCCTTGCGGTTTTCGCGTCCATCCATGCGGTGATCGGCGTGATCCTGACGGCCGATACGCTGCGGCTTCAGAAAAAAAGCGGCGCGGTGTATTTCCGGGGAAATGAACTGTTCTATGCCCGAAGACTGAGCGGAGGCGCGCTGATGATCCTGATCATCTGGCATGTGCTGGTCTTCCGCACTTCGGAGGCGGCCCCGGTGCGGCTGCATGCATTTGAGGTTCCCCAGCTGATCGGCAGCATCCTGATGATGGCCGCGCTATTTGTGCATATCCTGTCCAATATCAGGCCGCTTATGATCGGCTTTGGTGTGAGCGGCGGGCGGACGATCCTGAAAGATGTACTGTGTATCCTGGCAGCTGCCCTCTTTGTCGCGGCAGCAGCCTTTATCGTTTACTATTTGCGCTGGAATGTGCTGTGGAGACCGAAGTGATGCCATACGAAACAGTGAATATCATAGGGGCGGGCCTCGCCGGGCTCGCGGCAGCGGTTACACTCGCGGAGGCAGATGTTTCGGTCAATCTGGTATCCGTGCAGCCCTCGGAGCGCGCGCAGTCGGTACTTGCCGCCGGAGGCATCAACGGCGCACTCAATACGATGGGGGAGGACGACTGTCCGGAGAACCATTTTGCGGACACGATCCGCGCCGGATGCGGCATCGCGGATCCGGAAGCCGTGCGCGCTTTGACTGAACATGCCCCGCAGATCCTGCGCTGGCTGGACCGGCTCGGCGTTCCCTTTAACAGGACCGATTCCGGCGCGATCATGCAGCGGAATTTCGGAGGGCAGAAGAAAAAACGGACCGCTTATGCAAAGAGCAGCACAGGGAAAATGCTGATGACCGCCCTGATCGACGAGGTCCGGAAGTATGAGGCGGCCGGGCTGGTCAAACGCTGCAGCCATCATGAGTTCTTATCGCTGCTCATGGCGGATGACGGGGAGCAGAAGGCTCGGTCCACTTTGCCCACGGCGGGCGATGGGGAGCAGATGCTTGTTTGCGGCGCATGGATTCGTGATACGCATAGCGGAGAGATCATCAGGCTGAACGGTCCCGTGATCCTTGCATTTGGCGGGATGAACGGCATGTTTCCGGGCATTACGACGGGCACGACCGCAAATACCGGCGACGGCGCAGCCGCTGTGTTTGCGCAGGGAATCCGGTTCAGCAGCCTGGAAATGATTCAATACCACCCGACGACGATGGGCATCGCCGGCAAGCGATGCCTGGTCAGTGAGGCCGCGCGCGGAGAGGGCGGCAGGCTCTTTATCATGCGCGGCGGCAAGGAATGGTATTTCATGGATGAGAAATACCCGGAGCTCGGGAGCCTGATGCCTCGCGACGTCGTGGCAAGAGAGATGTATTTTGTGAAGCGCGATCCCGGATGCGAAGGGCAGGTTTATCTCGATATGCGGCATTTGTCAGAGGAAATCTGGTCAAAGCGGCTTGCGGACGTCCGCGCCGAGATCCTGCATTATTTCAATCTGGATCCGAAAGAGAAACCGCTTCCGGTCGATCCGGGCATCCACTATTTTATGGGCGGCATCGATGTGGACGTAAACCACAGGACCATTGCGGCCGGTCTTTATGCGGCAGGAGAGTGCTGCTCCCAGTATCACGGTGCCAACCGGCTGGGCGGCAATTCCATGCTCGGCGCAATCTACGGGGGCATGACGGCCGCGCGGTGCATTGTCAGGGAATGGGACGAACTGCAGAGGCATTTTCATAAATGGGAAGAGAATGGATGCACAGAAGGGAGAAAATCTGAGGCGCAGACCGCGCCGGGTTCGCCTTGGGACCTTATGCCTGCTTCTCCGGCCCTATGCGAGGAGGTATCCCTCATCCTGAGCGCTTCACTTGGAATCGTGCGAAATGGAGACCTGCTCGCGGATGCGGACCGGAAGCTGAAGCAGCTGCTGGAGCGGGGCGATTTGAACAGGCGGGAGCGAAACCGGGTTTATCTGGCACTCGCGATGGTGCGGTCGGCGGAACTTCGGCGCGAGAGCCGCGGTGCTCATTACAGGGAGGATTATCCGGAACGGGATGAGGCGTTCCGGGGAATGATGACGGCGGTCATGGCAGGTGATGAGATCCGGATCGGATTTCGCGGTGCATGAGCATGAAACAGAGCGGAATGCAAATATCCGCTTTACATGATCGAAACCGGATGCGGGCGTGCACGGGCTGGATGCAGGAGTGCACGGACCAGATGCGGGCGTGCACGGGCCGGATGCAGGAGTGCACGGACCAGATGCGGGCGTGCACAGGCCGGATGCAGGAGTGCACGGACCGGATACGGGCATGCACAGGCCGGATTATATAAGGCTCACAGGTTAGATTACGAAGCACACAGGTTGGATTACAACGCATATTAAGTCGGATAACAGGACCAATGAAGCTGATATTGAAAATACTTAGAAGAATCAATGCGGAGGCAGAACCCTGCTGGCAGTCCGTTCCATTTGAGACAGATGATGAGAGTGAGACCGTGGCGACTGCACTGGCCGCCATCTGTGATGACGGGCATTTTCTGGATACGGCGGGGCACGCGGTCGGTGTCATTCGATGGGAACACAGCTGTCTGCAGAAGAAGTGCGGCGCCTGTGCGATGGTGATTGACGGCAGGCCGCGCCTCGCATGTGATGCATTTCTCAGAGAATTCAGCCGGAAGGGGACCGTAAGCATTGAGCCTCTTCGGAAGTTTCCGGTTGTGGCGGACCTGATCGTGGACCGCAGCATCCTTTACGAGAATCTGAAGGTCATCAAGGCCTGGATGCATGGCGATGCTGCGAGTACCGGGAAAGCTGAGGACCGCAATCTGGCTTTTGAAGCGTCGCGGTGCCTTTTGTGCGGCTGCTGTCTCGAGGTCTGCCCGAACTTTGCGCCGGGTGAGCGTTTTTTCGGCGCGGCTTCATTTTCTATTGTGTCGCGCCTTCTTCTTGAACTGCCGGAAGAAAGCCGGAAGGAACTGCGTAAAACCTACATGCGGCACATCTACGCGGGCTGCGGAAAGTCTCTTGCCTGCCGGGACGTATGTCCGGCCGGGATTGATACTGAGAAGCTGCTGAGCCGGTCAAATGCGGTGGCGCTTTTCAGGCGGTGAGGAGGTATGATTTCAGGTGCTCCTTAGCAAGGCAGCGGATTGCGGACGGTGGAATCCTGCCTTTCTTTACTCGGTAAGAATTGTCGCGACGCTACCGAGCAGAGAGCAAGATACAACTTTTTTATAGTAAGAACTGCAAAAACAGCCTCACTTCGTCCTGTCCCTATTGTCACCTTTCTTGCTGACTGTATGTTATGTTATAATGATTTTGGATTTATGGACAGCAGGGCGCCGACAAGAGCACCGGATTTTCCGAAGCCTTTTGAGGAGATGCGGACGGTCATGCTGCTCTGGCAGAGTCTGTGCGTGACAAAGTATCGGACATTTTCACGAAAAGATGACAAAAGAACCTGTCCCTTTGTCATCTGAAAGGGGTATGTGTGACCGCAGGGACTGTCCCTATTGGCACATCGGAGAGGAGGAGCCTGTGAGCGAATTATTTGGGAAGGACCGGAGCAGAAAGAAAGGGCATGTGCTGACTGCTTTGATGATTCTGATCGTACTTGCCGGGACGATGCTGACCGCTCCGGTGCATGGCGCGACCAGCACCGCGAAGTGCTATACGATGACGCTGTCTCTGACAAAAGCGGCGTTTTCCTATCTGAACGAGGTATACACGAAGAAATATCCCGCCCTTGCGCTCAGACTGCGTTACGGGACGGCGGAAGACAAGAAGAATCTTAAGAAATTGTCCGCAAAGATTACGAAGGGCTGCGATACAGACGAACTAAAGACAAGGGCGGTCATCGACTGGTGCATCGCGAATCTGACGTACGACACACAGAGCTCGTCATATCCGGCAGAAGTCTTTTATACGCGGAAAGCTGCCTGTCTGGGATATGCAGCGCTCGCCGCGGATCTTCTCCGCATCCAGGGAATACCGGCTGTGACGGGAGAAGGCTGGCGCGGCGATATGAAGAAGCTGACGCACCGCCAGCTTTATGAAGAAATCGCCGGTCATGCATGGGTGTATGTCCGTCTTGGCGGAAAATGGGTTCTTTTTGACCCGCTTTTTACGGAGACGACACCGGTCACGGACCGGGACTATATCTCCAGATGGTACTACACAAATACCATTGAAGGCGTTTCCGTCACCTACAAAGGCATGAATCTCTCTCTGCTCGAAGGCGCGGCCTTCGTTTATCAAGACGGGCGTTTCATGAATTATTTTGGGGGGAAGGTCTCCGAAGGAAACAGCAATATCGGTATAAATGACATCCGTGTTCCGGGCTCCGCATATTCTTCCGGCTGCGGATACCGTTATATAGATAAAGCGCGGTCCACGGCCGGAATGAAGACCGGTGAACTGTTCCGTGACGGCTGGATCACGTATTCGGATACGACAATCGAGTATGCCTATGAAAATGGCGTTCTGGCGTCAGGAACGGTGATGCCGTATAAGGGAAAGGACTATTATTTTTCAAGCGGCTCTACTTACCGGATCCGCGTGCCCTCCGGCAGCTACTGGCTCAGCGGAGACAGGTTCTGTGTGGCGCCGGGTTATAAAGGACGTACGATCGTACCGGATTCCCTGGATCTGCGCGAGGGAGATCCCGATTATCGCATTTCCTATAAGATTGACCGCAGCTTCAGCACAGCCGGCGCAGCAAAGCTTGCCAAAGACGGTTCTCTGACGGCCGTATCACCGGGTTCTGTCTGGATCGACTATGAACTGGTCCGGATAGATGACGACGCCATTTTAAGCATCGGATCTTTTATCATCACGATTGCAAATCCGCGGCCGGCGCCGGACTTTTCCATGAAAAAGCGGTCTGTCTCGGAATGGAACTTCTCTCTTACAAAGTCTTCTTATAAGTATACCGGTTCTGCAATCAAGCCTTCTGTACAGGCAGAGCCCAAAAGCTACACCGAAGTCAACGGCAAAAAGCCGGAGCTTAGGAAAGACGCGGATTACACGGTCACATATAAAAACAATGTCCGGGCGGGAACGGGAACCGTAACCATCAAGGGCATCGGCATGTACGCGGGCCAGGAGAAGCTTACCTTTACGATCACCGGTAAACAGAAAGACAGTAAAACCCGGCTTACGTCCGGAAAGACCTTTACGGATCAGAAGTCCGGCATGAAATACAAGGTGCTGAAAGACAACACCACCGTCAAATTTGTGAAAACGACAGGAAGCGCCGCCGCCCTGACGATTCCGGCCTCCGTGAAAAAGGACGGCGTCTCCTACAAAGTCACGGCGATTGCCGCCGGTGCTCTGAAGGGCAATAAAACGCTCACATCCCTGACGATCGGCAAAAACGTCAGCAAAATCGGCAAAAAGGCCTTCTATAACTGCAGGAAGCTGAAGAAGATCACCATCTCCACAAAGAAACTCACGTCTTCTTCAGTCGGTGCCTCTGCATTTGCAAAAGTGAACGAAAAAGCAGCGGTCCGGGCGCCGAAGGGCTATGCCGGCAAATACAGGAAACTGCTTCGCAAAAAGGGCCTCGGCAAAAAGGCATC
>CACXFK010000072.1 GCA_902766945.1 uncultured Lachnospiraceae bacterium
CGGCGGATCGCAGAATTGCACATTGGAAAGCAGCTTCGCTGCTGTGCAATTCGCGCACGATTCCTCTTCGAGAATCGTGATTTACACTTTGACACAGGATTCTCGTGACTGCAGCTGTGAGAGGAAATTGCAGTTGTTGATGAGATCGCCTAACTTCTCTTTCCGTGCGGTCCCCGGTCCGCCGCCATCACGGTGTTGTGAAGAGGGTGCTCCTCGTAGCCTGAGAGCTTCTCTTTTTTAAATGCCTCGAACCGCCCCATATCAAGCGCCTCGCGGATCTCCTCCATGAGGTGATTGTAATAGTACAGATTGTGCATGACGCAAAGCCTCATGCCCAGCATTTCCCCGGCTTTCAGCAGATGGCGGATGTACGCCCTGGAATGGTTCCGGCAGGCCGGGCACTGGCACCGCTCGTCGATCGGCCGCGGATCCGTCTCATACTGCGCGTTGAAAAGGTTCAGATGCCCGCTGTCCGTGTAGACATGGCCGTGCCGTCCGTTCCTGGACGGATAGACGCAGTCAAAGAAATCGACGCCGCGCGATACGCCCTCAAGGATATTGGCCGGTGTGCCGACGCCCATCAGGTAAGTCGGTTTATTGTCCGGGAGATGCGGCACGACTACGTCCAGGATGTGATACATCTCCTCGTGCGTCTCGCCGACTGCCAGGCCGCCGACCGCATATCCGTCCAGATCGAGCTCCGCGATCTCTTCCGCGTGCCGGATCCGGATGTCGTCAATGACTGCCCCCTGGTTGATCCCGAACAGAAGCTGGTCCGGATTGACCGTGTCCGGCAGGCTGTTCAGGCGCTTCATCTCCTCTTTGCAGCGCTTCAGCCACCTGGTGGTGCGGTCCACGGATGCCTCGACATAGCTCCGCTCCGCCAGGGCGTTCGGACATTCGTCAAAAGCCATCGCGATCGTGGAGCCCAGATTGGACTGGATCTGCATGCTCTCCTCCGGTCCCATGAAGATCTTCCTGCCGTCGACATGTGAGTGGAACGTCACGCCCTCTTCCTTGATTTTGCGAAGATTGGCGAGCGAAAAAACCTGGAAGCCCCCGCTGTCGGTCAGCACCGGCCCGTCCCAGTTCATAAAGCGGCGGATGCCGCCCATTTCCCTGACAATCCGGTCGCCCGGCCTGACGTGCAGATGATAGGTATTGCAAAGCTCCACCTGGCAGCGGAGTTCTTTTAATTCCGGTGAAGAAATGCCGCCCTTGATCGCAGCGGCCGTCCCGACGTTCATAAATACGGGCGTCTCGATCACGCCGTGCACGGTCTCCATCACGGCCCGCTTTGCCCGTCCTTCTTTCTTCAGTATTTTGTAAGTCATGAAAGTCTCCCCTTTCCGTCTGCATGTTCTCTGAAAATTATAAAAGAATCCGTACGGGAGGGCAATGCTTTTCAGATACACGGGAGGAAGTGCAGGGCAACGGTTTCCCCAATATGTCGCTTGTCATTTCCCGGTGCTTATCATATAATGCCATTTGTTACATTTAATAGGTAAGGGATCTTCAGCCGAATCACATCCCAAGCCGCCTTTACCAGCATGTCAAAGAGAGGCTCTATGAGCGAACACGCATATACGCTGGGCATCGACATCGGTTCCACAACCGTCAAGATTGCCCTTATGGATGAGGAAAACCGCATCCTTTTTTCTGACTACCAGAGGCACTTTGCCGAGATCCAGACGACGGCCGCGCGCCTCATCACGGAAGCTTATGAACAGATCGGGGACGTCCTCGTCTCACCGGCCATCACCGGCTCCGGCGGCCTGACGCTCGCCCGTCACCTGGGCGTTCCGTTCGTGCAGGAAGTCGTGGCGGTCTCCACGTCGCTTAAAGCGTTCTGTCCGAAGACGGACGTCGCGATCGAGCTCGGCGGGGAAGACGCGAAAATCATTTATTTTGAAAATGGCGGCGTCGAACAGCGCATGAACGGCATCTGCGCCGGCGGCACCGGTTCCTTTATCGACCAGATGGCGGACCTCCTGCAGACGGACGCGGCCGGTCTCAATGAGTATGCCCGCACCTACAAGGCGATCTATCCGATCGCGGCCCGCTGCGGCGTATTCGCCAAAACCGATATCCAGCCCCTGATCAACGAAGGCGCCACCAAAGAAGATCTGGCGGCCTCGATCTTCCAGGCTGTCTGCAACCAGACGATCTCCGGTCTTGCCTGCGGCAAGCCGATCCGCGGACACGTGGCGTTTCTTGGCGGTCCCCTGCATTTCCTGGACCAGCTCCGCGCCGCCTATATCCGCACTCTGAAACTCGATGACGAGCACGCGATCACGCCGGAGAACTCCCACCTCTTCGCCGCGTCCGGAGCCGCGATGAACGCGGTGGATGCCGCGCAGGGCGAAGCCCGCGTCGATGAGCGTCCCTTCAAGGAAGGGGACCAGCTGGTCTCGCTCAGGCAGCTGAGCGACAAGCTGAACACCGGCGTTGCCCTGGAATTCGAAGTGAACCGCATGGATCCCCTCTTCCCCTCCAAAAAGGAGTATGAGGCGTTCCGGATGCGCCAGGATCAGTATCAGGTCAAACGGGAAGAGCTTTCCTCCTATCACGGGAAGGCCTATCTCGGCATCGACGCCGGATCCACGACAACAAAGACAGCGCTGATCTCCGAGGACGGGAAGCTTCTGTATTCTTTCTATGACAATAACCACGGGGATCCGCTCGCGACCTCGATCCGCGCCATTAAAGAGACATATGCCCATATGCCGTCCGACGTCGTGATCGCGGGTTCGTGCTCCACGGGATACGGCGAGGCGCTGATCAAAGCGGCCCTCCTTCTTGACGAGGGCGAAGTCGAGACGATCTCGCATTACTACGCGGCCCAGTTTTTCGATCCGGACGTCGACTGCATCCTGGACATCGGCGGACAGGAAATGAAGTGCATCCGCATCCGCGACCATGCGGTCGACGACGTGATGCTGAACGAAGCCTGCTCTTCGGGCTGCGGTTCTTTCATCGAGAACTTCGCCAAAACGCTTGGCTACAGCGTCCAGGATTTCGCCAAAGCCGCTTTGTTTGCCGAGCATCCGATCGATCTCGGCACGCGGTGCACCGTTTTCATGAATTCCAAGGTCAAACAGGCCCAGAAGGAAGGTGCGACGGTCGCGGACATCTCGGCCGGCCTTGCTTACTCCGTGATCAAGAACGCGCTGTACAAAGTCATCAAGGTATCCGACGCTTCCGAGCTCGGATCCCACATCGTCGTACAGGGCGGCACGTTTTATAATGACGCCGTGCTCAGGGCCTTTGAAAAGATCGCGTCCACGGAAGTGATCCGCCCTGACATTGCGGGGATCATGGGCGCATTCGGCGCCGCGCTGATCGCGAGGGAGCGCTGCTCTTTGAGGGATGCATCCGGCATGCTCTCAATCTCCGAGATCGAGGCCTTTTCATACTCCACCAGCATGACCCACTGCCACGGCTGCACCAACGCCTGCCGTCTGACGATCAATCACTTCACCGGCGGCAGAAAGTATATCTCCGGCAACCGCTGCGAGCGCGGCATCGGAAAAGAGAAAAACAAGGATCATCTTCCGAACCTGTATGAGTACAAGTACGAGCGCATCTTCGGCTATAAGCCGCTTGATGCCGATAAAGCGAAAAGAGGCAAGGTCGGCATCCCCCGCGTTCTCAACATGTTCGAAAACTATCCGCTCTGGTTTACGTTCTTCACGTCGCTCGGATATGAGGTCGTCCTGTCGCCGACTTCAACGCACAAGATGTACGAGCTCGGCATCGAGTCGATCCCGAGTGAGTCGGAGTGTTATCCCGCAAAGCTCGCGCACGGCCACGTCACCTGGCTGATCCGCGAGGGCGTCCGGTTTATCTTCTATCCGTGCATCCCGTATGAGCGGAACGAATTCCCGGAATCGGTCAATCACTATAACTGCCCGATCGTAACCAGCTATGCCGAGAACATCAAAAACAATATCGAAGAGCTCCGCGATCCTTCGATCCGGTTCATGAACCCCTTCCTTGCCCTTACCGACGAGCGGGTTTTCACGGATTCCGTCTGCAGCATTTTCCATGATCTTCCGAAGGAGGAGGTCCGGAAAGCCGCACACGCAGCCTGGGCGGAACAGACCGCCGCAAGACTCGATATTGAGAAAAAAGGCGAGGAGACGCTGCGGTACCTTGAAGAAACAGGACGGCACGGCATCGTGCTGGCAGGACGTCCGTACCATATCGATCCCGAGATCCATCACGGCATTCCCGAGCTGATCAACTCCTACGGCATGGCCGTCCTGACCGAGGATTCCATCTCGCATCTCGGGAAACTGGAGCGGCCGCTCCGCGTCAATGATCAGTGGATGTACCACACGCGTCTGTATGCGGCGGCCAATTATATCAAGACCCGCGAGGACCTCGATATCATCCAGCTCAACTCCTTCGGATGCGGCGTCGATGCCGTAACCACGGACCAGGTTCAGGAGATTATGTCCAGGAGCGGACGGATCTATACCTGCCTCAAGATCGACGAAGTCAGCAACCTCGGGGCTGCCCGCATCCGCGTCCGGTCGCTCCTTGCGGCGATCCGGGTGAGAAGCGGCAAAAAGAATACGATGAAGATCGTTCCGTCTTCGATTCAGAAGGTCGTCTTCACTCCGGAAATGAAGAAGAAGTATACGATCCTTTCGCCGCAGATGTCGCCGATCCACTTCAGGCTTCTGCAGGAAGCGTTCAATTCCGAGGGCTTCAACTTCGAAGTGCTCGAGAACGACAACCGCAGCGCGATCGACATGGGACTCAAATACGTCAACAACGACGCCTGTTATCCGTCCCTGATCGTCATCGGCCAGCTGATGGAAGCCCTGACCAGCGGCCGGTATGATCTGAGCCGTACGGCGGTCATCATGACGCAGACGGGCGGTGGCTGCCGCGCCTCCAACTATATCGGATTTATCCGGAGGGCGCTGGAGAAAGCCGGCATGGGGTACGTGCCGGTGATCTCGCTCAACTTCAACGGATTCGAACCCCAGCCCGGTTTCAAGATCGGTCCGCATACGCTGATCAAGCTTGTGTACGCCGTCGTGCTCGGAGACATCCTCATGAAGTGTCTCTACCGCATGAGGCCTTATGAAGAGAAAAAAGGATCCGCGAACCGGATGTACAGGAAATGGGACCGCGTGTGCAGGCAATTCCTCTCCGGAAGCATCAGTTACCGCAAGTACAGCCGGATCTGCCGCAGCATCATCCATGATTTCGACAATCTGCCGATTACGGATGAAGTCAAGCCGCGGGTCGGCATCGTCGGCGAGATCCTGGTCAAGTTCTCTCCTACGGCCAACAACAAACTGGCGGAGCTCCTGGAAAAGGAAGGCGCGGAAGCCGTCGTCCCGGACCTGCTCGATTTCTTCCAGTACAGCTTCTACAACGGGAATTTCAAGACCGACCATCTCGGCTTCCCGCTCAGTCACAAGATCAAGATGAACGCGGCTGTCCAGGCAGTGGAACTGCTTCGCTCCGCCGCTTCCTCAGAATTCAAGAAGAGCCGGCATTTTACGCCGCCCGCAAAAATCGCGGAGCTTGCGCGGGATGCGTCCCCGATCGTCTCCAACGGCAACCAGACCGGCGAAGGATGGTTCCTGACGGGCGAGATGCTCGAACTGATCGGGGAAGGCGTGCCGAATATCGTGTGCATCCAGCCGTTCGCCTGCCTGCCGAACCACATCGTCGGCAAGGGCGTCATCAAGGAGATACGCCGCCGGTACCCGGAGGCCAACATTGCCGCCGTCGATTACGATCCCGGCGCATCCGAAGTAAACCAGCTCAACCGCATCAAACTGATGCTCAGCACAGCTGTCCGGAATCTCGGAATGAAATAACGAAATGAAAACAACATTTGAACAACAAAGCGAGGCAAGGCCGGCCGTTCTGGCCGGCCTTCGCACAGGCGGAACGCTTACTCAGTTTGAAAAGTCCATGAAGGAAATGGCCGCGCTTGCGGAAGCAGCGGGGCTTTCCGTCTGCGCCGTTTTTACGCAGACCCTGCCGCGGGTGAACACCGGCTACTATATCGGAAGCGGGAAAATCGAGGAGATCAAAGCGTATCTGGATGAGACCGGGACGGATCTCGTGCTCTTTGACAGCCAGCTGTCTCCGATGCAGCTCAGGAATCTGGTCAATGCATTCGGGTGCGAAGTACTTGACCGGACCGCGCTCATCCTCCGGATCTTTTCTGACAGGGCCCGCACCCGTGAAGCGGTGCTGCAGGTCGATTACGCCCGGTTGTCGTATCTGCTGCCCCGTCTTGCCGGGATGCACGACGATCTGGGACGTCAGGGCGGAACGAGCGGTTCGATGTCCAACCGCGGATCCGGTGAGAAAAAGATCGAGCTTGACCGCCGGCACATCGAGCACAGGATGGCGGAGCTCAGAAAAGACCTGGACGAAGTGGACCGCGAGCGGCAGACGCAGCGAAAAGCCCGCATGAGCTCGCTTCTGCCGCGCGTCTCCCTGGTCGGTTATACAAACGCGGGCAAATCCACGATCCTGAACGGTATGATCTCCGCCTATGGAGGGGATGAAGAAAAGAAGGTATTCGAAAAGGATATGCTCTTTGCCACGCTCGATACAACCGTCCGGCGCATCTCACCCGACGGCGACCGCAAACCGTTTCTTCTGTCCGATACGGTCGGCTTCATCGATCACCTGCCGACCACGCTCGTCAAGGCGTTCCGTTCGACGCTCGAGGAGACGAAATATGCCGACGTCCTTCTCATCGTGTCCGACATCTCGGATCCGGATTATCGGGACAATCTCTCCGTGACGCTTTCGACGCTCGAAGAGATCGGGGCCGGCGCGGTGCAGCGGATCTTTGTCTTCAACAAAGCCGACCGCTGTCCGCTTTTCAGAAGCAGCGAAGTGTCCGTTCCGGGCCTCCGCGCCGAAGACGGCCGCATCACCATGTCCGCCCGATCACCGGAAGATATTGAGCGGCTCATGGTGCTGATCGAGGACACGCTGAATGCCGGGCGGACTCATTGCCGCCTTCTGATACCGTTTTCCGAAGGCCAGATCCTGAACGCATTAAAAAAAGGATCTGACATGCAGATCCTTGAGTATACTCCGGACGGCACGCTGGTCAGCGCGCATCTTCTGCCTGAAGACGCGGCCCGCTACGCCGCCTATATCGAAAAAGACTGAACGCGAAGGGCCGTATTACAGAGCGGCCCTGACCAGCTTCGGCCTGAAGCCGCCTTCCTCGAGCGCTTTCAGGATTTCGTTCTTGTGATCCGTTCCGAATGCCTCGATCGTCACCTTCAGTTCCACCGCCTCATTGCGGTTGGAGCTGTAGAACTGATTATGCTCCAGTTTGATGACGTTGCCGCGCATCCCGGCAATCACTGACGCGACGCGCACCAGAGAGCCCGGCTTGTCAGGCAGAAGGACGCTGACCGTGAAGATGCGGTCACGCATGATCAGGCCGTTCTGTACAACCGAAGCCATCGTGATCACGTCCATGTTGCCGCCGGACAGGATGCAGACCACCTTCTTTTTTTCGAGCGGCAGGTGCTTCAGCGCCGCGACGGTCAGCAGGCCCGAATTCTCGACCACCATCTTGTGGTTTTCAACCATGTCGAGAAATGCCGTGATCAGCTCGTCGTCTTCGATCGTCACCACTTCATCAAGGTTTTCCTTCAGATAGGGAAACAGCTTGTCGCCCGGTGTAAGGACGGCCGTGCCGTCGGCAATCGTCGAGGCGTGATCGAGCGTTACGACTTCACCGGCCTCAAGGGAGGCCGTCAGGCAGGCGGCGCCTTTCGGTTCCACACCGATCACCCGTATATGGGGATTCAGCAGCCGGGCCAGCGTGGATACGCCGGTCGCAAGACCGCCTCCCCCTACCGGAACGAGCACATAATCCGCGGTCGGAAGATCCTTGATGATTTCCATCATGATCGTGCCCTGTCCGGTCGCCACGGTCTCGTCATTAAACGGATGAATGAACGTATATCCGTTCTCTTCCGCAAGCTGCTCGGCATAAGCGCAGGATTCGTCGTACACGTCTCCGTGCAGCACAACTTCGGCGCCCAGATTTTTCGTCCGTTCGACTTTAATCAGCGGCGTGGTGGTCGGCATCACGACGACGGCTTTTGCGCCGCACTGTCTCGCCGCGTAGGCGACTCCCTGGGCGTGGTTTCCGGCTGACGCCGTAATGAGTCCGCGCTCTTTCTCCTCATCGCTCAGCGTGCTGATCTTATAGTACGCGCCGCGCACCTTGTAGGCGCCGGTCAGCTGCATGTTTTCCGGTTTCAGATAGACCTTGCCTCCGGTCAGGCCGCTCAGGTACTCGCTGTATATGAGCGGTGTCGGCAGCGTCACTTCCTTTACTTTTTCGGAAGCTTCTTCAAAAGCCTCAAGCGTCAGCATATCCGTTACTTTTTTACTCATTCCATATTCCCCGCTGGCTGTTCCTGTCATGCCGTCCTGATCATGATTTGGCATTCATCGGTGTAAAGAGTGCGTCCACAAACTGGTCGGCGTCAAAGCGCTCCATGTCCTCCACCTGCTCTCCGACACCGATGTATTTGACCGGAATCCCGAGCTCCGACTGCACGGCAATCGCGATGCCGCCCTTCGCCGTCCCGTCGAGTTTGGTCAGGATGATGCCCGTCACATCGGCCACTTCCGAGAATTCTTTTGCCTGCATAAGGGCATTCTGGCCGGTCGTCCCGTCCAGAACGAGCAGCGTCTCGCGGACCGCTTCCGGATACTCTTTCTCAAGAATCCGGTACAGCTTATGAAGCTCGTTCATCAGATTCTTCTTATTATGGAGACGGCCTGCCGTATCGACGAGCAGGATATCGGCATTCCTTGCCTTTGCCGCCGCGACGGCGTCGTAGACCACCGATCCCGGATCCGCTCCGTTTTGTCCCCCGATCATCTGGACGCCCGCGCGGTTCGCCCACTCCGTGAGCTGCTCATTTGCCGCAGCCCTGTAAGTATCCGCCGCGGCCAGGATGACTTTCTTTCCCCTGTTCTTGTAAATGCAGGCCAGTTTTCCCACGGACGTCGTCTTGCCCGCGCCGTTCACACCGATGACAAGAACCGCGGATTTCTTCTCTTCAAAAGAGTAATCCGCATCGTCCGTATGCATGCGCTCACGGATGATCCCGATCAGCACGTCGCCGCACTCCATCGGCTGCCTGATATGGTCGGCTTTCACGCGGTCGCGCAGCTCATCGAGGATTTCCTCCGTCGTCCTGACTCCGATATCCCCTTTGATCATGATCTCCTCGAGATCATCGTAGAAATCATCATCGATCCGGTCGTGCCGCTTCATCACGTCGTCGATCCCGCGTACGAGAACCTCCTGCGTCTTGTTCAGCCCGCCGACAAGTCTCTTAAAAAATTCGAATGCCATGTGCGTGTACCTCTTTACTCATTTTGACAAGGACTCTTCGATCAGGTTGACGGATACAAGCGTGGAGACGCCTTTCTCCTGCATCGTGATGCCGTACAGCCTGTCTGCGGCCGTCATCGTACCGCGTCTGTGGGTAATGATAATAAACTGCGTATTCTTTGTCAATTTATGCAGATAGCGGGCATAATGCACCACATTGCTCTCATCCAGCGCCGCTTCGATCTCGTCCAGGAGACAGAACGGGGACGGCTTCATGTTCTGGATCGCGAAGAGAAGCGCGATCGCCGTCAGCGCTTTCTCGCCGCCCGACAGCTGCATCATATTCTGAAGCTTTTTGCCGGGAGGATGCGCGATGATGGAAATGCCGGCATCCAGGATATCCGCATCGGGCTCGAGCTCCACGGTGCCGTGTCCGCCTCCGAACAGCTCCCGGAAGGCCTTGTCAAACTCGTCCCGGATGACCGCAAACTTCTCCGAGAACTGTCGCCGCATGCCCTGATCCAGCTCGTTTATGATGCCGACGAGTGTCTCCTCGGATTTGACCAGGTCCTCATGCTGGCCGGAAAGGAACGTGTGCCGCTCAAGCACATTTTTGTATTCTTCGATCGCACCGACATTAACGTTTCCGAGTTTCCGGATCGCGTCTTTGAGGGCGGAGATCTCCTTCCGGACAGCCGCCCGGTCCTCTCTTTTTTCGGGAAGGGGCACAGCCCGGATCTCGCTTGGCGTCATCTCATATTCATCCCACATATAGGACGTTATGGTCTCCCTGCCTTCCTCGATGCGCTCTTTCTGGCTGTTCAGTCTGTAGAGTTCACGGTCAAGCAGATTCATCCGCTCCGAGAGCGCATCCCGCTTCTCGAAAAACTCTTTGTGACTGTCGGAGAGCTCCTTCTTTCTGGAGATCAGGTCCTGCTTTTCTTCCTCGCTCCGCGCCGCCTCTTCCTCGGCCGCGCGGATGGTCTCCCTGACGTCCTCGATCTGCCGGAGCTTTTCGCCGCTTTCCTGGCCGCTTCCGCTGATCGACTCGCTGATCTGGAGGGACTCCGTGCGCAGATTGTCCGCTTCAGACCGGATTCGCTCAAGGTTCTCTTCCCTGAAGGTCTGTTTCTCACTGAGAGAAACCATGCGGACGTGCACTTCTTCGAGGACAGCGGCCTGTTTTGACCGCTCCTCGCGGAGACGGTCTTCCGTCTCCCTTAGTGAAGCCGCCTGTCTGTTCACTTCGCTTTCGGCCTGCTCGGACTGAGCGAGCGTTTTCGCGATGCCGCTGTTCTTTTCCCTGATTTCTGCGATCTGCCGCTCGATCTCGTCGTGTTCCTTTGACAGCGACTCTTTGTTGATCCGGGTGAGATGGTTCTGTTCCTCCGCCTGCTTCTTCGCCATCTGGGCGGTATTGAGCCGCAGCGTCAGCTTCTGGATCTCATCGCTGTGGGTGCCGAGCTTTTCACGCAGCGCGTTCCGCTCCTCCTTGCGCTTTTCAATCGTGGAGCGGATGTCGTCGGCGTCTTTTCTGAGAGCGGCGGTTTTCTCTGTCAGTTCCTCGATCTCGCGCCGTCTTCCGAGCAGATTGTCCTGGTTCCGGAAAGCGCCGCCGGTGATGGAACCGCCAGGAGCAAAGGACTCGCCCTGCAGCGTCACCATGTAGATGCTGTGGTGATACCGCCTGCCGATCATGATCGCATGATC
>CACXFK010000073.1 GCA_902766945.1 uncultured Lachnospiraceae bacterium
CGTGACTTCAGTCATGAGAGGAATGTGCAGGAGAAACTCGTCTTTGACATGAGTCCAAAGCTCGTGTCAAAGATTGAAGCCTCCGGCAGATCGCAGAATTGCACATTGGAAAGCAGCTTCGCTGCTGTGCAATTCGCGCACGATTCCTCTTCGAGAATCGTGATTTACGTCAGATATTTTCCAAGATCCCATCCCAGATTGGCTGCCGTATCCACGAGGACGGCTTCCTCGGCGTCAGGCAGGGATTCCGGCTGTTCCGTTCCGGCCGGCAGTCCGATCCGGCCGGCCAGTTCATGATAAGAGACAAGATCGCGCCTCAGTTCTTCCGTGTCGATCTGCATGCGCTTAAGCCTTGTTCTGCTCTTCGACGATGCGGACTGCCTGATAGCGCTCGCGGAGCCGCGGCTTGTCGATCTTGCCGGTCGCATTGCGGATCACGTCGGCGAAGATGATCTTGCGCGGCCGCTTATAGCGCGGCAGGTCCACGCAGAACTGGCCGACCTCGTCTTCCGTCATCTCCATGCCTTCCTTGACCTGGATGATAGCGGCCGCGATCTCGCCGAGCCGCTTATCCGGAAGACCGATGACGGCGACGTCATGGATTTTCGGATGGGCCGCGAGGAATGCCTCGATCTGGACCGGGTACAGGTTCTCGCCGCCGGAGATGATGACGTCTTTCTTGCGGTCAACGAGGAAAATGAAGCCGTCCTCGTCCTTGCGGGCCATGTCTCCGGTATGCAGCCATCCGTCCTTCAGGACTTCCGCCGTGGCCTCCGGATCGTGATAATATTCTACCATGACGCCCGGACCCTTGACGCAGAGTTCTCCGACTTCACCCTGCGCGACAAGTTCCCCGTCCTCGTCGACAATCTTTGCCTTCCAATTGTAACCCGGAACGCCGATCGCGCCGACCTTGTGAACATTTCCCAGACCGAGATGCACGCAGCCGGGGCCGGTCGACTCGGAGAGGCCGTAATTGGTATCGTAATCATGATGCGGGAAGTATTCCATCCAGTGCTTGATCAGTGAAGGCGGCACAGGCTGTGCGCCGATATGCATCAGACGCCACTGGCTCAGGTGATAATCTTCCAGCTTCAGCTTCCCGCTGTCGAGCGCCGCCAGGATGTCCTGAGCCCACGGCACAAGCAGCCAGACGATCGTGCAGCGTTCCTCCGAGACCGCCGAGAATATCGCCTCCGGGGAATGGCCTTTTAAGAGGACGCCGCGGGATCCGGTGAAAAGGGAGCCGAACCAGTGCATCGTCGCGCCGGTATGATAAAGCGGAGGGATGCACAGGAAGCAGTCGGTTTTCTTCGTATTGTGGTGCCGCGATTCCATCTCGGCCGCCTGTGAGAGCGCCTTGTGTTTCAGGAGGATCGCCTTCGGGAACCCTGTTGTTCCGGATGAATAATAGATCGCGCCGTCGTCCGTATCCTCGATCAGCACTTTCGGCTGCAGGGACGAGGTATTGGATGCCGCGCGGTAATAATCCTCCGCGTAGCTCGGGCAGGAATCCCCGACGAAAAACAGGAGCTTGTCTTTCAGATTCCGGGCGATATCCTCGATGCGGCCGATGAACTCAGGCCCGTAAAAGACAACGTCCGTGTCCGCGAGCTTCAGGCAGTAGTTGATTTCATCCGCCGTAAAGCGGAAGTTCAGCGGTACGACGATGGCGCCGGACTTGAGGATGCCGAAATAGATCGGCAGATACTCAAGACAGTTCATCAGAAGGATCGCGCACTTCTGTCCTTTGGAAATGCCTCTCTCCAGAAGCATATTGGCGACGCGGTTCGCCTTCTCGTCAAAAACGGACCAGGTGATCTGTCTGCGGTAGTAGGAAGTGGACGTCGGCTGGATCAGTTCATATTCTTTCCAGGTGACGCGCTGTTCCTCGCGGATCTCCGGATTGATCTCCACGAGTGCGACTTCATCTCCGTACAGTTTACTGTTCCGTTCAAGCAAATCGGTGATCGGCATGATCATGCCCTCCTACAACATATCTTTTTCAGTGCAACGCGTCAAAGCGCTACAGTAGCGATTATATGTAATTTGTGAGGAAATGTCAAGGAAAGTGTCCTTTCGGGCCCTATCATTTGCTTTCGGGAAAATGCATATTTACTTCATCACGTTATAGTGCTAAAATATACCCAATATGCGTGGCTTTTTGTTATTCCCGGCCGCGCAGGAAAGAGGACTCTGACTATGAAACAATTGATGCTGGGCAACAAGGCTGTCGCCCGGGGGCTCTATGAAGCCGGCGTCTTATTTGCGTCGAGCTACCCCGGCACACCAAGTACGGAGATCACGGAAGAGCTTGCGCTTTATGACGACGTCTACTGCGAGTGGGCGCCAAACGAGAAGGTCGCGATGGAAGCGGCTTTCGGTGCATCGCTCGCCGGACGGCGCGCCTTCTGTGCGATGAAACATGTCGGTCTCAACGTGGCGGCTGACCCGCTCTATACGATGTCCTACACCGGCGTCAACGCCGGTATGGTGATTGCGGTTGCGGACGACGCCGGCATGCATTCGTCCCAGAACGAGCAGGATTCCCGCCATCACGCGATCGCGTCCAAGGTTCCGATGCTTGAGCCTTCCGACTCCGCTGAAGCACTTGCTTATGCCAAACTTGCGTTTGACATTTCCGAGCAGTTTGACACACCGGTGCTCCTAAAGATGTGTACGAGAGTCGCGCACTCCCAGTCCGTCGTGGAGACAGGTGAGCGGCAGGTGCCGGTCCGCGCTTATGAAAAGGACATTCCCAAGTACGTGATGATGCCGGGAAATGCCAAGCGCCGCCACCCGTTCGTCGAGGAGCGCACGAAAAAGCTGATCGCCTATGCCGAAGAATCCGGCATCAACCGCGTTGAAAAAGGCGGAAGCAAGATGGGCATCATCACGTCGTCCACCTCGTATCAGTACGTGAAAGAAGTATTCGGGGATTCCGTCTCGATCCTGAAGATCGGCATGGCCTATCCTCTTCCGGAAAAACTGATCCGCGATTTTGCCGCCGGCGTTGAAAAGCTAGTCGTCGTCGAAGAGCTGGATCCGATCATGGAAAATCACGTCCGCGCGCTCGGGCTTGAGGTCTCCGGCAAGGATCTGCTTCCGATCTGCGGTGAGTTCTCTCAGAACCTGATCGCGAAGGCGCTCGGAGGAGAGGTTCATTCCGGCAGGTCGCTTGACGAATCGCTGCCGATGCGTCCTCCGGTCATGTGCCCGGGATGTCCGCACCGCGGCCTGTTCTTTACGCTTAAAAAGCTGAATGCCACCGTGCTCGGCGACATCGGCTGCTACACGCTCGGTGCCGTTGCGCCGCTCTCCACGATCGAGCTCACGCTCTGCATGGGCGCTTCCGTCTCCTCGCTGCACGGCTTCAATAAAGCGCTGGGCAAAGAATCCGAGACGAAGACCGTCTGTGTGATCGGCGATTCCACTTTCATGCATTCCGGCATGACAGGGCTCGCGAACATCGCTTACAACGGAAGCAATTCCACCGTCATCATCCTGGACAATTCGATCACAGGCATGACGGGACACCAGCAGAATCCGACGACCGGATATAATATCAAGGGCGATCCGGCCGGCAAGATCGATCTCGAAGCGCTCTGCCGCTCCATGGGATTTGCAAGGGTCTCCGTGGTCGATCCGTACAATCTCGCCGAGTGCGAAGACGTGATCCGCAAAGAGATGGCCGCGGACGAGCCTTCCGTCATCATTTCCAGAAGGCCCTGCGCCCTTCTGAAATATGTAAAGAGAAAACCGTCGCTCAGAGTGAACCCCGAAAAATGCAAGACCTGCAAGTCGTGCATGCGCATCGGCTGTCCCGCCATTTCCATAAAGGACGGCAAGGCAAGAGTCGACGAAACGCTCTGTGTCGGCTGCGGCGTCTGCACACAGCTCTGCAAGTTTGACGCGTTTGAGAACACGGGAAAGGAGGCCTGAGATGGAGACAAAAAACATCATGATCGTCGGTGTCGGAGGCCAGGGTTCCCTGCTGGCCAGCAAGCTGCTCGGGTACCTGCTCTTAAATGAAGGATATGACGTCAAAGTATCCGAGGTCCACGGCATGTCCCAGAGAGGCGGCAGCGTGGTCACCTATGTGCGGTACGGCGACTCAGTTGCCTCTCCGGTCATTGACGAGGGCGAAGCGGATTCCATCGTGTCCTTTGAGCTCCTTGAAGCGGCGAGATGGCTGCCGTTTCTTAAGAAGGACGGCACGATCGTGACCAATATCCAGCAGATCGATCCGATGCCGGTTGTGACCGGAGCGGCGGAATATCCCGAGGATCTGGTCGGGAAACTCAAGGCAACGGGCGCAAAAGTGGACGCGATGGACTGCGTCGCGCTCGCCGAAGAGGCCGGCAGTGTAAAAGCCGTCAATCTGGTCCTTTTGGGACGCCTTTCCCACTATTTTGATTTTCCTGACGAAGCGTGGCAGAAAGCCATCGCGGCCTGTGTTCCTCCGAAGTTCCTTGAGATCAATAAGAAGGCCTTTGAACTCGGAAAGAACTACGGCTGACTGTTATAAAGGGCACAATGCAACAACGCCATATAGAAAGGAAATGGGAATATGGAAAGGTACTATCAGGAAGACATGGAGTGCGCTTCAAGAGAGACGATGCTCGCTCTGCAAAATGAAAAGCTTTTGAAGCAAGTGCGCCATGTCTGGGACAATGTCCCCTACTACAGGAAGAAGATGGAGGAAAAGGGCGTCACACCGGACGACATCAAGTCGGTTGATGATCTGCACAAGCTTCCGTTTCTTTCGAAGAGTGATCTTCGCGACGCGTATCCGTACGGCCTGCTCGGCACGGATCTGAAGGAATGTGTCCGCATACAGTCTACATCCGGCACAACCGGAAAGCGCGTGGTCGCATTTTATACCCAGGAAGATATTGATCTCTGGGAAGACTGCTGCGCCCGTGCCATCACGGCAGCCGGCGGAACGAACGAAGATGTCTGCCAGATTTCTTACGGCTACGGTCTCTTTACGGGCGGCCCCGGTCTGAACGGCGGCTCCCATAAAGTCGGCTGTCTGACGATTCCGACTTCTTCGGGCAACACGGACCGGCAGATTATGTTTATCAATGACCTCTCCGCCACGATCCTGTGCTGCACGCCTTCTTACGCGGCCTATCTCGGCGAGCGGATGAAGGAGCTCGGTCTCGGCCCGGATGATATTCCGCTGAAAGCAGGCATTTTCGGCGCGGAAGCCTGGTCCGAAGAGATGCGTCAGGACATCCAGAACACGCTCGGCATCAAGGCCTATGACATCTACGGCCTCACCGAGCTCTCCGGCCCCGGCGTCTCTTTTGAGTGCTCCGCGCAGAAGGGCATGCATATCAACGAAGATCATTTCTATCCGGAAGTGATCGATCCGGATACGGGCGAAGTGCTCCCCGAGGGCAGCGAAGGCGAGCTCGTCTTCACGTCGCTCGATAAAAAAGCATTCCCGCTTCTCCGCTACCGCACAAGGGATATCTGCGTTTTGTCCCGCGAGAAGTGCTCCTGCGGCCGGACGCTGATCAAGATGAAGAAGCCGAAGGGACGCTCCGACGACATGCTGATCATCCGCGGCGTCAATGTATTCCCGTCGCAGATCGAAACGGTTCTTCTCAACCACGGCTATGCGGCGAATTATCAGATCATCGTCGGCCGCGTCAATAACACGGATACGCTCGATGTACGCGTCGAGATGACGCCCGAGATGTTCACGGATAATCTGGGCGAGATCGAGAAGCGCCAGAAAGATCTTGTCGACGGCCTGAAGTCCATGCTCGGACTCAAGGCGAAAGTCACGCTGGTGGCGCCAAAGTCCATCACCCGCTCGGAAGGAAAAGCCGTCCGCGTGATCGACAACCGCAAGATCTGACCGAAAAGATGTGGCAGATGCGGCACGCACGTACCGGTGCCGTATCCTGCATTTTTAAAGAAGGAGGACTCTTTCATGGCAATCAAACAGATTTCTGTTTTTCTTGAAAACAAGCCCGGCACGCTGAATGCGATGGCGGAAGTGCTGGCTGACGCAAAAATCGATCTCCGCGCACTCTCCGTAGCAGAGACGAAGGACTTCGGCATCGTGCGCATGATCGTCAGCGACGTCTACGAAACCGCCACCGTACTGAAAGACGCCGGCTATATCTGCAGCATGACCCCAGTCGTCGCGGTCCCGATCCCGGATGAAGTCGGCGGCCTGAGCAAAGTTCTTAAGGCCCTGAACAAAGCAGGCGTGAACGTCGAGTACATGTACGCATCCCTCGGCGGCCGGTCAGCCGGCAGCGCTTACATGATCTTCCGCGTCGAAGAAAACGAAAAGGCCGAAAACGCGCTCCGCGCCGGCGGCTTCAAACTTGCCACGCAGGATTCTATCACTGAGATGTAAGGTATTAAAGAACCTTAACGGGGTCTGACCCCATTAGGGGCCCTTAACGGGGTCTGACCCCGTTAAGGCCCTCTAATGGGGTCAGACCCCGTTTTATACGTCTAACTCAGCAATCCAGCAGCCGGGCCGCGTTGCCCCCGAGGATCTGTTCCAGATCCCCGTCCGGCAGAGGAAGCGACCGAATCCACTCGAGCGACTCGCTCTGGTCGCTCCACGGGCTGTCGGAGCCGAACAGAATCCGTTCCGACCCGAAGGCACGGACAAGCTCCAGAAAACGTTCCCGGCTCAGCATCTTCGTGTCCTCTTCTGTCCAATACGTCTCGCCCGGAATCGGCCTGAACGCGCCGCACGAAAATGCTGTATCCAGCATGAGCGGTCCCGCTTCCAGAAGTTCCTGCGAGATCCTGAGGGCGAGGTCCCACTGCCGCCATCCGCCCATATGCGCGAGGATAAAGCGAAAGCGGCTTCCCTCTCCTGCTTCTGCGCCCGTCCGCCCGCACGCAAGCTCACGAAGCGCATGCAGCGCCATAAGCGGCGAGCAGCGGTTTACCCCCAGGCAGCCGATGTCAAGGCCGCCGTGCACGATCACCATCAGCCCCAGCTCGGCGCAGCGGTCATAGATCCGGAGCATGCGGCGGTCATCGAGATCCGCGCCCTGATAAACCGGGTGAAGCTTGATCCCCCTCATCCCCATCTCCCTGATCCGCGCAAGTTCCGAGCGATACCCGTCGAAATCCGGATGCATCGCGCCAAATGCCGCAAGCCCGAGGCCCGCGCGCCTTTCCATCCTTCTCTCCGCCGAATCATTGATCGAAATCACCTGACCCGGAGCCGTCGCCACGGACAAAATGACCGCCCGGTCCACACCGGCCGCCTGCATGGAGCGGACGAGACCGCTGTCGGTCCCGTCCGTAAAAGGTACAGTATGTGAAGTCTGCGACAGCTTCCGGACCGCCGCATCCGCGATCCGATCCGGAAACGTATGTGTGTGAAAATCGACAATCATTCGACCACTTCCCCATCCGCAAGTGCCTCGCTCTGCGGAACCATGACGCGCTTGTCGTAGCACGCAAAGGTATCGTCCACCATCTTCCGGTCCGGCTTCGGCGTCACAAGCGAGGCCACCGGCACCAGGATCAGCCCGGCGATCATGCAGAAAGCGCCCGCATTGATCGGAGACTGCAGAAGAGCCGGGAAGCTGCTCCGGAAGAAGATGTTCGCGATCATGACGATCGTCGAAAACAGGAAACTCACCCAGCACGCCGCAGCCGTGGTGCCCTTCCAGTACAGTCCGTATAAAAACGGAGCCAGGAAAGCACCCGCCAGAGCGCCCCACGAGATGCCCATCAGCTGCGCGATGAACGTGACATTTGTTTTGTACTGCACGATCGCGATGACAACCGAGATGGCGATAAAGACGACTAGCAGCACGCGCATCACGAAGATCTGCTTCTTCTCATCCATATCCTTAACGATGTTTCCTTTGATGAAGTCGAGCGTCAGCGTCGAGCTCGACGTCAGAACCAGCGACGACAGCGTGGACATCGACGCCGACAGAACCAGGATGACCACGATCGCGATCAGAATATCCGGCAGTCCGGAGAGCATCGTCGGAACGATGGAGTCAAATCCGCCTTCCGCCACCTGCTCGGACGTGGCAAAGATTCTTCCGAATCCGCCGAGGAAATAGCATCCGCCCGCGACGACTACGGCGAAAAATGTAGACACGACCGTGCCGGTGCTGATCGACTTTTCGCTCTTGATCGCGTAGAACTTCTGAACCATCTGCGGAAGCCCCCATGTGCCCAGAGACGTCAGAAGCACGACGCCGAGAAGGTTTACCGGATCCGGTCCGAAAAATGAAGCGAACATCCCGGGATACTCGGAAACCGCCGGATCCGTCACCTGCGCCATCTGCGTGTAAGCCGCCATGAATCCGCCCTTGCTGTTCAGCACGGCCACGATCACCGCGACGATGCCGAACAACATGACGCAGCCCTGAATAAAGTCATTGATCGCGGTCGCCATATAGCCGCCGGCGATAACATAGATACCGGTCAGAACGGCCATCACGATCACGCAGACCGAGTAGTCGACGCTGAACGCCATCCCGAAAAGACGCGACAGGCCGTTGTACAGCGACGCCGTATACGGTACCAGGAAAATGAAGGTGATCGCAGACGCGGCCAGCTTGAGAGCCCCCGAGTGAAACCGCTTGCCGAAGAAATCCGGCATTGTCGCGGAATCAAGATGCTGCGTCATGATCCTCGTGCGCCGTCCGAGCACAGCCCATGCCATGAGCGAGCCGAGAAACGCGTTTCCGATTCCGGCCCAGGTCGCGGCAATACCGTACTTCCAACCGAACTGTCCGGCGTAGCCGACGAAAATAACCGCTGAAAAATACGACGTTCCATATGCAAATGCCGTAAGCCAGGGCCCTACACTTCTGCCCCCGAGCACGAATCCGTTCACATCCGTGGAATTCTTCCGGCAATAAATCCCGATGCCGACAAAGAGTGAAAAAAACACAAGCAGCAAAATGATTTTGATGGCCATTTCGAATTACTCCCTTTCTTTCAGCACGTTTCGTTGTGCATCATTACATTAACCTGTTACAGTTTAACGCGTAAAAGTACTAAAGTCAACAGGCTTCTTGTTCTTTTCGGCATGCAAAAACCCGGGCCCTATGGCCCGGGTCAGATGTCTTTCATCGGCTGCACATAAGAGGAACCCCCATGTGCTTCGGCTGTTCAGTTCGCGTCCGGCCTTTTAATAGAAGTAGCCGCCTCTCATATATCCGGTCTTGGAACCGTACCGGACGATATACCACTTTGTGTTGTACTGAGAAAGAACGGTGACCTCAGCTCCCTGCGGCACGATCGCGATCACATTCGCCGTCGAGCTGATGTTGATGCTCGATCTGAGGTAAATGGTGGTCCTCACGATACGGACCGTCGCACCGGAGCCGCTGTCTGTCGTAAAGTATCCGCCGTAGATATAACCGGTTTTGTTCTTATAGGTCACATAATACCAGTTATTCGAAGTTCTGGAGTGAACCGTGACCTTGCCGTAAGCCGGAACAACGGTCTTGATCGTGGCGTTCTTGTTCGGCGACGTGCGCATATAGATCGCGGTCGACACTTCACGCGTCACGGTCTCATCGGTGAAATAGCCCTTCTTAAGATAACCGGTGATACCCTTGTACTTTACCTTGTACCAGTTTCCGTACTCGCCGACGACGGTTACCGTCTCACCGCCTTCGATGACTGTGATGGCGGAATACTCGATGCCGGGCCCCTTGCGGAAATAGATCGCCGTAGCTGTCTTTTTCTTGGTGGAGCTGCCGGAACTTGAAGACGTGCTCTTCAGATACTTTGTATAAGCCCAACCGCCGTATGACTTGGAGCTCTTCTTGTAGACAACCTTTGTATACTTGCCTTCCTGGACACCGGCCGTGACCTTGGCGCCTTTCGGGATCGTGATGATCTTGGCGGCGGACTTGCTCGGACCGGTGCGCAGAGCACATTTTTTAGTCGTCTTCATCGTTGTGGCTGCTGATACACATCCTGCACCAATCACAAGGGCAAGCATAAGCCCGAGGATAAGTGCGGCGAGGCGTGCTGCATATTTCTGGCGTTTCATATTCATACCTCCTTCGTACTTCGGTTACATCGGTGCCGTGCAGCCCCCTTTAGCCGCAGACACCTTTTCTCCCCTTATCCCCTCAGCACGGATGCTGCTTTGTAAATCACGATTCTCGAAGAGGAATCGTGCGCGAATTGCACAGCAGCGAAGCTGCTTTCCAATGTGCAATTCTGCGATCCGCC